>DASXVU010000004.1 GCA_036504055.1 Methanomassiliicoccales archaeon
CACATAGTACGATTCGCAGCCGTTGTTCAATGCCGCCATCAGGGCCGCGTCGGAGAGCAGCCATAGGCCTCCACTGATGTTGATCACCACGTTGTTCTTCGCCATCTGACGTCTTCGAACGAGCTCGTCGATCTTGGAGAAACATGAAATGAAATCGAAGATGTCCACGATGACTGTCTCTACCGGGGTGTGGAACTTGCCCGCCAGTTCCAATATCCTGGCATATTCTGGTCTTGAGGTGTTCTCCTTTCCCGTTACCAGTATCAGTTCGTCATGTCCGATAGTCCTCATCGCCTTGACGATCTTGTCTTGCCGGTAGCCATAGGTGCAGATCAGCGTCCTCATCCGCTCACCTCAGCAGCAGGGCCATGCTGTCCTCGACCCTGATCGGTCGGACCCGCTTGTCGCCCACCTTATCTTCCAGATGGATGGCCCGCTTGTCGATCAGCTGCTTGACGTGATGGTTGACCGTGGCCTTGTGCAGATGCAATTCATCGGCCAGGTCCCTTTGGGTGACCTCCTTCCCTTTGTTTGCCAAAAGGAACCTGAGGATCAGCTTTTCCCGTTCGGTCAGAATGTCCGAATACTTGATCTGAAGGAGCGGCAGCGGTATCTCCTTGTGACTGTCATCATGGACATAGACGGCGTTCAGCCCTTCAAGGGTGCAGACCAGCAACGCCGATGCGCTCATTATGCGAGTCCCTCCGGCGATGTTGAAAACAGCTATATGTTTGTTCTCCGTCCGAAGCTCCAGTATGGTCTTCTGGATCTCCTTCGCGGTGGAAACGAGGTCGAACGCGTCCGGGATCTGACGGGGAGAGAACGCAACCTCCATCATATGGCAGGTCCGGCCGATCTCCTCGACCGCCTTGATGGAATTCTCATGATCGCTGTGAAAGACGACCACCTCATCCACACCTTTGGTGGAACGTATCGTGGGTAGGAGCGTTTCCGGATGATGACCAAGTGTACCGAGTATTACGACCATATTGATCGGACCGAGACAATATCATCGGCCGCCTTATTTCTTGGTTGAGACCGTATTATGGAAACTGATACCATTGACATCGCTTGTTCCATCCGATGAGGAAGGGCAAATTGTCCTAGCGATTCAATATGGACTTCTCTCCGTCTTCCTTCTAGAGCGGTTTATGAAGGGAGGTCGATGATCGGATAACGGCCTGCATTCCGAAATTTCATAATCCGGTGAACGTTTTATGAGTACATATTCAACACGCGTCAATATTTCGGTGATCAGATGCAGCATGACCGTCAAGACAAGCCATGATAAGAAATTGCCAATGGATCGATGATTTGGCAGATATGGGTATCCGATCCCATTAACAGAGAGACGGACACCCTGGTCAGGTGGTCCAGAACGTCATTCTTCGGAGGAAGCCCGGCCTCCAGACCCAGGTTTGTTCGCGATCGTACGAACGGCCGACATTTCGAACCATTGTTGCGGCCTAACGAGTCACTAGCCTCTCTTTCTAAGCTCATTCTCGATAAATGGTCTGTAGTGGCGAGAACAGCATCTGCCAGCTGGGTTGGTTATTTTGCAATGGCCCCCGCCCCCTATCCCTGTGCTCTCCATAACTTCTTCGAATGTGGTTGCGCCGTTCTCTATGGCCTTGACCTCGTCTTCTTCCGTGACCTGTCTGCAATAGCACAGGGGCCTGGGAGAATCCTTTTCTTTGAAGGTCACCCGGGTCTTCACGTCGTCTTTCTTCAGTGTTCTTCCTTTCGCCGTTGTAAAATCGACGACGTCACACTGGGGGTTCTCGCATATCGAATATTTTGAGTCCCCCAAGGGCCAGCATGACTCCTTGGCGTGATTTGCGACGGTGATCTTATCGACACCCGCTCCTGCTTTATTGCACACCGGACATGTGGCCATGAGCCATATTAACAGGTCACGATCCTTTAAACTAATGTGCGGGCCAGAACACCAGTCTGGCAGAGTTGCTTTGTCAATAATGACGATCCTGCCGGAATGGCGAGTGGTCACAGAAATGGACGCAACTGGCCTGAGATAAAGGATGGGCTTTGGATTTGGCTATATCGCGCCACCAAGGGCATGAATGAATCAAGCCACAGATACCAGATTCAATGAATCTAACTAGCATTGATAATACCAATATCCCAGCGCGGGCACCCTTCACCGTTCCACCCCGTCCCCCCCTCAGAAGTGCTGCCGGACCGAATGGACGACCATCAATGAGAAATAAGCCAGCGCGAGAGAGGCTACCACGACAAGACCTTCCAGTATGGTATAACCGATCGGCGCTATTTCCGGTTGCATCAGATGCGCTTGATCGGCGATGACCTGAACGATGTTGAGCGTAGCAGCCAATATCCCCATCAATGCCCCGACGAAAGCTCGCCTGAAGATCAGCGGGATGGTGGCGATCTCCGCGATCAATAGGGCAAAGAAGAGCACTAACCAGATGGCAGAAACGTCAGTTTGGGGCCTCGTCTCGAAACCGAGCGGTGGAGGAAATTCCAGCACGGTCATGATCAGTATCGCAATCACGGATAACACGATGGTCCTCTTTGCCGCCACTATCGAAACCATACCTCAATCTCCTTAATTTTGAGGGAATCCCCAATGGCTGGATAGAAGGAACATTCTTACTTAACACATTTCATCGCTCCATATTTAATTATACTACAGAATTTGCATCGGATCCAGGCTCTCGGTGATGGCCTTCTCATTGCGCTCCTTCGGTTTCTTAGAACGTTGACCATCGATCCGATCGGCACAAACCTCGATTGCGGCTTTCCCTCAGAGCCGACCATATCTCCCGGAACCACCTTGTGCTCGATCCCCGCTGCCCATCGGTTCTACTAACGCGGCCTATCACCAGATGAATAGACAAGCTTGGCTTCCATGTGGAGCGGAAACTATCTGCCCAGCGTCTAGTCGAGCGTTTGATAATGGGAGGTCGACCTGTTGATGCGAGGGAAAAAGGACGAACTTGAAGGCGTTCCCCCTGAACCCTGTGAAAGAGAAAAAATATCAGCCTTGGAATTCTTCCAGCTCTTTCAGGAATCTTTCCATGGAGGCGAGTTGAGGGGCGTGCCCTCCAGGAAGCTCGATCACCCTGGATTCCGGAAGATCCCGTGCCAGCACGTCAATGACCCCATGCAGCCATTTCGCCGACCCGGTTCCTTTGACCAATAGGACCGGCATGTGCAATCCACCCAATCTCTTCGGGTCGTCCATGTGCTCCATCGAGGCCCTCGTATTGAGCAGCGATTGACGGTGCAGGACCCAACCTGGCCATGGAGGAAGGGACTTGGGATCGGTATCATTGGGAACGATTCCGGCCCCATGCAGGAAAATGATCAATTGCTCCACTGAGACGTTGTCCTTGATCGTCATGCTCATGCTCTGCATCCTGTTGAACGCTTCATCATCAGGCCTCTTCCCCCCCAAGACCCAGACCGCAGGCGGTTCTATGAGGGTCAAGGTCCTCACTCTGTCGGGGTGGTTCAGTGCATAATCGAGGCTGATCTCGGCTCCAAAAGACCATGCGACAATATCGAACGGTTCCCGCAGTTCGAGATCATCAAGCGTGTTGGACAGGGCTTCGGATTCTGTCGTCAATGAGTAATCTGATGGCAATCTCCGGCCTTCCAACCCGTATTGCACCGAGATCAATTGGACCCTGATGGCTCTCCGATTTGCCGACAGCCTTTGGGCATGGGGTTCCCAGCTCTTCCATCCCGTCAACCCTCCCGGAACAAGTACAACAGGCCTACCATGGCCAATCTCCTCCGACTGCATCTTCAGTTCCATAGCGATCGGATAAAATTGGAAACAACGACTACTTAATTCTAATCCGGTGAGAAAAATGCTAGGCAATTTCTTTCTCCACGGTCAGGTGTCGATCTGATCATTGCCTCTTGGGTACGTTAGCTTGTGCCGTCCTCCTGGTCAGGAACATGCAACCGACCACCGTGGTAATGGCCATGCTCATGGAGCTATCCCGATCATCTCGATGGACTAGTGCTCGGCCGGCATGCCGGTTAGCATCCTACCCTTGAACTCTCTTGTATCGATAGGGATTGCCACAAACCATCCTTCGTAGCTAAGTTCACTGCTTATCCCACCATTTAGACGGGCCGGGCGCCGGCCTGCGCTGGTCGGTCCGGCTCTTTTCCTTCCTCTTCGCTTCTTCCGTCCTCGCCTCGGCCATCATGGCGATTTCGTCCGCCAACGATGTGCATCCCATGTCCTTCAGGTAGTTGGTGTGCAGGTTCCTGACCGCCAGTTTCGCCTCTCCGTTCTCCTGGACGACGTTCTTGAGCTTCTTCTCCGTTTCCTCGTTCTGCGATTGCGCGAAGTTGGTCAGCGCGTCCATCAGTCTCCGGGTCGGTTCGATCTGCATCTCGGTGAGGAAGCGCGACGGCCCGGCGCCTTCGTAGCCCTTGACCTTTCCCAGCGTGATCGGCCTGGAAGAGATGATCACACCTTTCCTGGCCCGGGTGATTGCGACATAGAACAACCGGCGTTCGTTGTCCATCATCTCCGAGGTCTTGATCTGCTTGACCTTCCCCGAGGTGTCGTACGCCATCTGGAAAACGTCCGATTCGCTCGCGTAGGTGGGCATGAAGCCCTCATCGCAGTTCGGTACGAGGACGTAGTCGAACTCCAGCCCCTTGGTGCGGTGGATCGTGGTCATGACGATCTGGTCCTTCCTCTCCGCTCCGCAAGTAGTGTCCTCGCCCTCTCCGACCTTCAGGAACGTCTCGACGTCCGTCGGCGTCGCCATCAGACCGTCGCGGTAGTTGTTCACGAACTCCTTACGGTCGAGCGAGGGGCGGCCCTTTCCGTAGAAGTCGTCGAACTGCTCCAGATACCCGGTCCGCTTGATCAGCCAGTCGACGACCTCGTGCACCTTCGCCTTCGAGTCAATCCGGTCCTTCGCCTTCTCCAGGCAGAGCAGCAGGTCCTTGAGGGAATCCTGGTTGCGGGAGCTCAGTCGCCGTGACGTGACCAGCCGGCGCAGCAGGTCGTGGAACGAATCCTCGGCGTCGGGACCGAAAAGGTCGGCGATGGCCAGGTCGAGATCGGCCTTGCGGATGAAACGCTTCGGGTAGTTGGCGATGTTCACGAACTGCTGGATCGGCGCCTGGTTCAGCGGTGCCTCGAGCTTCGACGCCACCTCCAGGTACTGTCGCAGCGCCTTGATCTCCATGCGTTCGTACAGCGACGTTCCGCCCTCGATCCGGTGCGGTATCCCCCGCCGCAGCATCTCCTGCTCCAGCCCGCCCAGCTGCATGTAGCTCCGGGCCAGCACGATGACCTTCTCCGCGTCCTGCGTTTCGCGCACGCAATTGGTGAGCGCGTCCGCCATCTCCTTAGCGGCGTTGGTCTCCTGGCCGGGCTTGATCTCGATGAGCCGCAGATACGAAGCCTGTGCGGGACAGTAGGAGATCAGGCTCTTCTGCTTCCTCGAGTGGTTGTGGGTGATACAGTTCTCGGCGTACTGGGCGATCATCGGCCCGAAACGGAACGAGTGCGACAGGTTGTACGTCATCAGCAGCTTGTCCTTGAAGATCGCCTCGAACTCGCCCAGGATGTAGGCCGGACGGGCACCTCTCCATTCGTAGATGGTCTGGTCGTCGTCACCTACCACCATGACGTCCGCCTTGCCGTCGGCCAGCAGCTCGACCAGCTTCTGCTGAGCATAGTTGATGTCCTGATACTCGTCAACGATGATGTGACCGAAACGCCCTTTCCACTGCCGGCTCAGCGGCGTATCCTGCTTGAGCAGATCGACCGCGGTCAGGATCATATCGTCAAACGTCATACCTTTCCTGTCAAGGCGCCACTCCTCCATCAGGCCGTAGACCAGGTGGTAGCACTCTTTCCCCTTCCAGCCGGCGTTCTCCGGCTTGATCAGCGAACCTTTCCAGAAATCGATGGCGGTGAGGGCGGATTCCCGGTCCATCTGAACATCGGAAGTGACCCTGCCGTCGTTCCTCAGCTGGTTGAACGCGGCGTAGACCTGGTTCCGGTACAGCTCGCTCTTGTCCTCGGTCCAGAGCTCGTAGTCGGTCTCGAGGACGCCTAGACTTTTAGCGCTCTGCACGATCCTCAGGGCGATGGAGTGGAAGGTGTTGACCGACGGCTGCATCCCCGGCGGCAGTCCGCTGCTCTTCAGCTTGTATGAGAAATCGTCCGAGGCCATCCGGTTGAACATGAGAACCTGGATCTGACCGGGGTTGACTTTCTCGTTCTGCACCAGGTGCTTGACCCGTTCCACCATGGTGGTGGTCTTGCCCGAGCCGGCGACGGCCAGGACCTTGGCGTTGAGGCCGATCGGATGGTTGATGACCTTCAGCTGTTCCTCGGTGTTGTTCCGCTCCATTTTCGCTATCCTATTGCCTGGGAAAACGTCATGATTGACATAGGTTTCTCTGAGGTCACCGAAAATGGCGTGCGGGTTCGCCGGCATTTCATAGCTCTAAACATACGTGTGTGCAGAGTTCATCGATTAGATAATGGACAGCGACCGTCCCAGCAGCGGTATTAAAGAATCATTAAGAGCACGAAGGCATTTTTCCGTTCAGGCATGAAAATCTAGACGATGACCCGAAGAATAGACCAGAATGGCCCAGAACTTGAACCGTTCGGAATGGACGGCGTTCAATTTTTGATGAACCGATATCAGACGGGGATCGCAATACAAGGAAGAAGACTAGCATGAAAATGCCCATCCATGTGCTCGGGAAAGATGCTGGGAACGCTGACCGTCGCCTGATATCGCCATCGGATCAGCCTATATAATGCAAATCAGATGATAAAATAATCAGTATTGAAATTCTGGAGGGTAATAAATGGATCAGTATGGGGAGAATGCAAGGGCTTTCTTTGAAGAGATAGGACATGTCGGGTTTTTCAAGCGGTTGTTCGGATGGGGTTCCGTGGTCGCAAGGACGGAGATGGCCAAGGCCGATCTCCGAATGGCCTTAGAACAGCAGAACCGGACATCCAGCATAATAACGGGATACGAAGGCGATGCCCGGGCCAAGGAGGAGACGATAAAGGGTCTTCAGGGCAGGATCGAGCTGGTCGGTCAGCAAACCTTAGCGCGAGAGAAAAGGATATCCGAGCTGGAAGCAGAGATCAAAAGCAAGGGCAACCAGATCCAGGATGTCCTGTACAAGATAGGCGGTCTGGAAATGGAGATCAGGACCGCGAAGAAGGAGCTCGAAGAAGCGAACATGTCCCTGGCCACGTTCCGGGCGGCGGACGCCTCCAAGATCGAAGATTATCAATTGAAGATATCCGGCCTCAACCAGCTGAAGCAGGAGCTCAACGACGACCGCGTCCGGCTGCAGAACGAACTGGTCGAAGCGGAAACGAAACGCATGGAGGAGATGAGGAGGACCTGGCTTGTCCATGAGGAGAACGTTCAGCAGACGCTAACGACGTTGTGCAAGAAGCATGCGATCGAGTACGCGGGAAAGGAATCGTACCCTTTCAAGGGGAAGCCGGACAACGCGATCAAGATCTGCGGCGAATACGTCATCTTCGATGCGAAGAGCCCCCAGTCGCAGGACCAGAGCAATTTTCCCGACTATCTCATCGCCCAGGCAAAGCAGGCGGAAAAGTATGTCGGGGAGGATGGAGTGAGGAAGGAGCTCTTCCTGGTCGTTCCATCCAACACCGTCGAGAACATCGTGCCGTTGAGCCATGAGCTTGGTTCATATCGGGTGTACGTCATCTCCCTGGATGCGCTGGAACCGATCATCCTGACCTTGAAGAGGATAGAGGATTACGAGTTCGCCGAACAGCTCAGCCCGGAAGAGCGGGACGCGATATGCAACTCGGTGGGCCGGCTCACGCACCTGACCAAGAGGAGGATGCAGGTGGACGCGTACTTCAGCGAGGAGTCGATGGGTGCGTTGATGCAATGCAAACATCTGCCGGAGGACATCGCCAAAGAGGTCGACCGGTATGAGAAGGCGGCCAGGCTCAATCCGGTCCAAGACCGGGGCAAGAAGAAGATAACCGACAAGGACGTGGCCTCCTGCAAGAAATCCATAGTCGACTCGAATAACCACGTGAAGGACGAATCGACGGAAGTTACGATCATGGACCAAGAGACGTTGAAGGGATGAACCTCTAGCCTTGGCTTGTCTTCGAGGTCTTTTATCTTTTGCAGGCCTTGCCTGTTGATGTCGATGGCTTAAGGAGATTCGTTCGTCTGGAAAATTTCGGGCCAGTCTCAATCGCAATCCTCGAACTGACTGTTGTACAGGCTGTAGTAGAACCCTCCCTGTCTTAGGAGTTCTTCGTGCCTTCCGCTCTCGACGATATTCCCGTCCCTCATGACCAGTATGGTGTCCGCATCCTTGATGGTCGAGAGACGGTGGGCGATGATGAAGGAGGTCCTTCCCACGGTGAGGTCGTTCATCGCCTTCTGGATTATCTTCTCCGTCCTGGTATCGACGGAACTGGTGGCCTCGTCCAGTATCAGCAGTGGGGAGTTCTGCACCACCGCCCGGGCTATGGTGATCTGCTGTCTCTGCCCGGTGGATATCTTGGACTCGTCGTCGAGCTTGGTATCGTAACCGTCCGGGAGCGTGGCGATGAAGTGGTGGATGCCCACCGCCCTGCACGCTTCCTCGACCTGCTCGTCGGTGACGCCTTCCTTGCAATAGGCGATGTTCTCCCTGATGGTGCCCTCGAAGAGCCATGTGTCCTGAAGCACCATGCAGAACATGTCATGCACGTTCTCTCTGGTGAGCGTTTTCGTGGATACGCCGTCTATAAGGATATCTCCTGAATTGACCTCGTAGAAGCGCATCAGGAGGTTGACGATCGTCGTCTTGCCAGCCCCGGTCGGGCCGACTATGGCCACCTTCTGGCCCGCCTTCACGCTGAATGAGAAATCGTGGATGACCTCCTTTTCCGGAGTATACCCGAAGTACACGTTCCGGAACTCCACGTCACCTTTCACGTCCTTGTGAACGACCGTCTTCCAGTCCTCGTTCTCCATCTCTGTCTCATCGAAGAACTCGAACACGCGTTCAGAAGCGGCGGCCACGGACTGCAGGCTCGACATGGCCTGTCCCAACTGTGTCAGGGGCTGGGTGAATAGGCGTACGTACACCATGAACGCGACGATCACGCCGATCGATATGGCCCCGTTCACGAACTGAACCGCACCGACGATACAGATGACCACGTATCCCAGATTGCCGATGAATCCCATGATGGGCATCATCAGGCCGGAAAGGAACAGCGATTTGAACGCGCTGTCGAAAAGACCGTCGTTGATGGATTCGAACTCATTCTGCGCGGCCTCCTCGCCGTTGTACGCCTTGACGATGTTGTGCCCGGTATACATCTCCTCGACGTAACCGTTCACCTTGCCGAGGGAGGCCTGCTGGCGTCCGAAGAACTTCTGTGATTTGGACATTATCACGATCATGAGGACGAAGCCTGCCAACGTGGAAAGGATGGCGGCTGCGGTCAAGGTGACGTCGGTGAGGAACATCATCACCGTCGCACCGATGAGCAGCGCGACGGCGCTCATCAGCGTACCGATGCTCTGGTTCATCGACTGGCCGATGGTGTCCACGTCGTTGGTCGCCCGGCTGAGGACGTCCCCGTAACTGGTCTTGTCGAAATACCTGAGCGGTAGGCGGTTGATCTTTTCCGAGATATCGGTGCGGAGGCGCCTCGACAGCCTCTGGACCACGGTGGTCACGATATAGCCTTGTCCGTACATCGTCACGGACGAAAGGATGTAGATGGTCAGGAGGAACATCCCTATCTCGGCGATGGCGGTGAGGTCCGTCGACCCGGTCCTTATCCCGTCGAAGATGAGGTTGGTCATCTCGCTGAGCTTGTTCGGACCTATGACGGTGAATATGGTGCCGATGATCGCGAGGACCGACGCCGCGACGATCGCCGGAACGTACGGTCTCATGTAGGTGAGCATTTTGCGCCAGGCATCCCTGAAGTTCTTTGCCTTCCTTACCGGACGCATGCCCGGGGAAGGTCCAGGGGGAGGCCCTTGGGAATCCTTGGGGCTCATTTGCTCACCTCCTCCTCTGACAGTTGAGAATAGACTATCTCCTTGTACACCGGGCAGGTGTCCAGGAGGTCGCGGTGCTTACCTACCCCTACCACCATCCCGTTGTCCAGGACGACGATCTTGTCGGCGTCCATTATGGTGCCGACCCGCTGTGCGACGATGATGCTCGTAGCGTCTGCGGTCTCCTTCTTTAGTGCGTTCCGAAGCGCACGGTCCGTCCGGTAATCCAAAGCAGAGAACGAATCGTCGAAGATGTAGATCTCCGGCCTACGGTACACCGCCCGGGCGATCGACAGGCGCTGCTTCTGGCCCCCGGAAAGGTTGGTCCCGCCCTGGGAGATCGCGGCATTGTAACCGCCATCCATCTTCTCAACGAAATCGGTGGCCTGGGCGATGGCGATGGCCTTCTTCAGGTCCTCTTCGGTGCGTTCGGGCGAACTGTCTCCATACCTAACGTTGGATGAGATCGTGCCAGAGAACAGATTCGCCTTCTGCGGCACATATCCTATCTTCTTATGGAGCGCCTGTTGGGTGTAGTCACGGACATCTACGCCATCGACGGAGATCGTCCCCTCGGTGACGTCGTACGAACGCATCATGAGGTGGATGATGGTGCTCTTTCCGCTTCCGGTGGAACCGATGAACGCGACGGTCTCGCCCCGTTCGGCCTTAAAACTAACGTTCTTCAGAACGTATTCAGACGCTCCGGGATACTTGAACCCGACGTTGCTGAAGACGATCTCGCCTTTGGACGCTCCCGGGGATTCGGTGACGTTCCCGTCCTTGATCGACGGTTCCGTGTCCAGGATCTCCTCGATACGCTTGGCGGCCACTATGGCACGCGGCATGACGATGAACACGACCACCAGCATCACGAATCCAAACACCACTTGCATGGCATATGCCAGGAAGGTGATCATCTGCGAGAACAGTATCATTTGCGTGCCGACGCCGACGGTGGCCGCGATAAGAATCGCCCCGAACCAATAGATGGAAAGGGACAGGATGCTCATCACGCCGGACATTATGGGCATCATCAGCGCCATCGCCCGGCCGGTGAACAGATTGTTGGACGTGAGGGCATCGTTGCCCTTCTCGAACTTCTCTTCCTGATAGTCTTCCGCGTTGTATGCCCGGATGACACGGATGCCCTTGAGGTTCTCCCGGACGTTGCGGTTGACGTCGTCGGTGAGCCACTGAATCTTCTTGAAGCGCGGAACGACGAAGATCATCAATACCACGATGACCGCGATCAAACCCGCTATGGCGACGGCGGTGGAGGTCGTCCACTGCCAGCTTTTCCCTTCGATCTTGAGGATCGCCCATGCGGCCAGGATCGGTGATCTGATCACGAGCTGCAGACCCATCGCGACGGCCATCTGCACCTGCGTGATATCGTTGGTCGCACGCGTGATCAGACTGGCGGTGGAGAACTTGTTAATCTCGTGGACGGTGAACGACTGGACCTTGCTGAACTCCAAAGAGCGGAGACGTTTCGAGAGGGACGCGGCCACAAAGGCGGCTATGAAACCGACTACCAACGTCGTGAGAAGACTTCCCAACGCCAGGGCGAGCATCACCCATCCCTCGCTCATGACCTGGCCGACCGTGCCGCCGGTCTGGATCAGGTTGGTGATCGCGAACATGTGGTCCGGGATCTCCAGGTCCAGCCAGACCCCGGCAACGATGAACGCCGCGCATACGGCGATAAGCCCCCATTCCCTGGCCTTCAGATATTTCAGGATCATCTTTCACCAACGATATTAGACAAAATTACAGAAAATATGGTCGATCGAACGCTTGGACCTTAAAATCATAAATGTTGACTGGCAAGGCAATTTCGCTATAATAAATTATTGACATGTCAAGTCATAGGGCTGGGATACATAGAACCGGCTCCTGATCAATGGGAGGTGAACAGGGATCTGTTCGTCTCTCCCCATATTGTCATAGACTATGTGCTCCCTCATGCCATCCAGTATCAGCTGGGACCGGTGACAACGTCCAAAAACCGAATTTCCGGTGGGTCATTTTCATATAATTAATGAACCAACCATAATTTCGAAGACCGTGAGGAGTGTCTTCGAGGTGAATGACATGCCAGAGACAAAGATGCTTGATAAGAGGAAAATGAATGAACAGGATCCAAACAGAATGAAGGATGAGATCACTGGATCAGAACAGGGAGTGGCCGGGGAACGGGTCGGTCTTACTGAGGAAAGGAGAGAGGGAAACCAAGAGAATGAAGGATCGACCTGCAGCGGCAAAGACCCCTATGTCCCAAGGAATCCCGTGAAAAAAGAGAGCAAAAAGTGAACTACTGAGATCGGAAAAGGGACGAACGCCTCAGAGGTGGAAAGAGCCGGACGAAAGGATGGGATCTACTTAAAGCCGGCAAAACCCTACGACCAGTGGGTCACACATCGGCTCGCAGCCCGGAGTAAGTACTCCTAATGTTGGTCAAACGCCAGTCGCCCTTTGAAATTCTCGGGGACCGCAGTTTCATCCTTTTATCGCCAGGCGAATCTGGTCCTTATCATATGCCGATGCGAGCGCCGAGGCAGAGCGCTTCAACTGAGCCATGGCTCTGGCGATCGGCCAGGAAACAGCATCCCTGATCGGCATGTTGGTCTTAGCGGAGGCTTAGCTGTCTCCATCCCGGTCAAGGATCGTTTCAGCAAAGCTTTCGCTGGCCGTGATATAAATCGTTTCCAGTCGCTTACTCCCAAGGAATACCGGTGTTCTTATCGATTATCGTATATCCCAATTGAGTGAGGAAATCGTTGGCCTGGTTGACCCCCAATATCCCGCGATCGTGCATGCCCCCATGGACGGATAATCCGGCCATGGACAGCACGTATTTGGGCGGGTAATCGGTATTTCCATCCTTGAGGACCCATCTTTTTGGGGCCCTGGCCCTTGGTACGCCTTCCTTATCTATGGTCTTCAGCGCGGATTCGATGTGTGTTTTATTGATGCCGCCAAATGGATCTACATTCCTGGCTTCGGCGGCCGCTGTTCGTTGATCAGGGTTGCTTATCTTGACCCGGTCAATTACTTGCAACTGATCTTTGTATGCCTGGACCTCGTTCCGTTTTTCGTAGAGTTGAATGTTGGCCAAGGTTAGCTGTGATCTCAACTCTAGAATGATTGCTTGATCCGATCTTCCCGAATGTGCCAACTCTACGACCATCATTTCCTTCTCTTTTTGTGCCCCGACCAGCGCATCGTGGGCCAGGTTGGCCTCGGCCAGATCTTCCCTTGACCCGTCGAGCTCCTTATCCCTGGACTCGACCTTTCTCTTTTCTTCCTCCAGTAGCTCACGAAGTTCGGATCTCTCCGCTTCCGCAGAGGCATGTTCCTTGATCAAGAGGTCATAATCCTCATGTGCCTCTTGGCCAAGGATTCGTATTGCCTTCCATGAAAAGATCCGTCTCTTCAAACTGGCCGTGCCTAATTCTTCAAATAACCTATCAATATTCTTAACCATCCCATCTGCAGCCATGAGCCGCCCCCCTTCTGATATTCGCATGGAGCTGAAGGTTTTTAGTTATTGCTAGTAAATGGGTTCAACGATCCCGATCAGGGAAACACCCTTTGAGGGCTTTTACCGTTCGAGGCCCGGGATCCCCATGACTGAACATGACATGAGATCTCAAAAGGCGAGGAATTGTTCGATAAACTCTATTTTGACCGATCAGGGGCGTTTTGTTCCAAGGTGAGGTTGTTTTCATAGGAGAATGTGTATCATTTGACATCCTCGATCTCGATGCCTTCAGATGCCTCGACGATCTTCTGGACCCTCCTCTCGCTCTAATCCAATATCCTTTGGCACTGTTCACGCAGGCCTGCCGCCCGCTCGTATATCGCCAGGCTTGATTCCAGATCGAGGTCCCCCTTCTCCAGGACATTCACTAAAGACTCCAATTCCTTCATGGCCTCTTCGAAGCCCATTTCCTTGATGTTCCTATCTTCTGACACGCCTGTCTACCCCTTTCTGGTCACTTCTGCTTCCAAAACCCCGTCCCTCATCACTATCCTCACCTCGTCCCCTTCGTTCACATCGCCCACCGAGCTGAGCACCTTGCCATTGATGGATTGCAAAATGCCGTAACCCCTTCCGAGTACCCGCGATGGGTCCAGTCCGTCCAAAGACGCCTGCATGGCCTTCAGGCGACTGTAAGGGGCCGCAATCTGGCAAGAAGGTCAAGAAGTGAATATCATGATTCTAAGGTTGTTCCGCCCTTAACCAGGGCGATTGATTCACTGTATTGAGCCCACTAGTCCGGCAATACCAGAAGTGATTTGAAATAATCCATCGGGTCCCCGCGATGGAGAAGCCCTTTCCTATTCTTGGAGGTCACATCGACCCTGATGGCGCATGCCAATGCCACCATGCAACTACCCAACCTTTGTTCGGGATTCATTTCCCCGGCATCATCAGGATCAACTATGTTACCTTCAACGCCGAGCAGCAGTGCAGTGGGGGAGTGCTGGAAGGCCCATACAATCTTGTCCCGCATTTCACCGAAACCAACGTTGTCCCTTTTCGCGACGTGGTCCATCAGATACTTTTCCACACCCACCCGGCCATACTCGCTTTCCAGAAAAATGGTGGGGATGTTTTTCATTCTCTGAACGATGGCTTCGTAACCCGTCCAGTTCTCCGCCAGTCGGTAGATAATTATCTTTTTGTTACGATAACCGGTCGAGTTCATGGATTCGATAGCATTTCGGAGCAGGCGGTTCAATATCAATACGGCACCTGCCCTCGATATCGTCAGCGGCATCCGGTTCTTGTCATTCAGGACGCCAATGCTACTTCTGGATTCCTCATTGTTCACCCAGCCCACAATGGTATCAGCATTGACCCAACCATTTCCGTGGGTGAGAAAATAGATCAGGACCACTTGCTCCTTAGTATATTCCTGAATCTCCATTGTTGACCTTCCGTTGAATTCTAGCACGGTAATCATTACTTAAGTAATTAAGCACTCTGGTATAATTGTTCATAATATAAGTAAAGGTTATATCCATACTAGTGAATTAGTTAACTAATCATTATGCAAATTTCAATCGAGACATAATGATTATCAGGGATATGTATGGAGCAAGACCCAGAGGATACGTTGCCTCGCGAATATTATGAGGCTGTATTAATAATAAAGACCGAAATGGAAGACTCGGGTGTTCCCGAGGAAATTGTCGAGGAAACCATGGACGACATCGAATCGCTGATAATTACCTCGATTCGGTACTCCGAAAAAGCAGAGGAGGAAGTCGAGGTGGAAACTGCGTGAAGGCCTCCCCTGGAGTAAAATCTTTACAACTTTCCCACAAGAAGTTGAGAACGCTTATGGGACGCCATATTTTTCATCTTGTCAATAAACTCAGCTCAGTCCGTTGCGTTCGCGTCCCTCTATCGAAACTGAGATCGATCTCACCGCGATGGACAGATCATTACATGGCCCTGATGAGGGATGACTTTCATCGAGCATTGTTAGGACGCGCAACGATTACCCAAAGTTCGGTCCGAGCAGTTATCGCACTAAGGATGGTCAAAGAGGTGCACGATGAATGACATGAACATAACTCCGAACATCAAGAAAGATGGGTCGAACAACCCTGTTTCGAACATCAAGACTCGGACCATCGACGGCATCGACGAGAAGCTGCATGAGAAGATCGTAGCGATGGTCGGGCCGCCCATACAAGGGAAGCTACCGATAAACGTTCAACTCGCGGAACTGTGTTGAATAACTCAACCTACCCTGTCGCCTCCTTCAACTTCGAGTACTGGACGAACATTCGTTCCGCCTGTTTCTGGGCGAGGTCAGGTCGTTTAGACCTGACCGGCTCGCCTACCTTCCTTTTCACGGCAGAGAACATCGTCTCGACCTTCCACCGCATGTTGTAACCTCGCTTGATCTTCCAATCTTCCTCACCCAGGTCATTCCTCTCCCGCACGGCCTTGGGCCGTGCCGAGGAATGACCGTGACGTTTGGTGCTGGCGTTCTTCCGCATCTTGATGACCTGCTTGCGTCCAGCAAGATAACCGAAGTTGTCATAGGTGTCGTATCCGCCGTCTGCCAGCACCCGGGGGATCCGGCCCGGGAGCAGGCGTCCAGCCTGCTCCACCAGGGCAGGCAGGAACGGTGCGTCACTGGCCTTCTCGTCGCTGACCATGAGACCCACGATCGATCCGGAGCCGACCTCGACGCACATGTGCACCTTGATCCAGCCGCGGTGCACATGCCATTTCTCCCGCATCCACTCGCCCCGATCGCTCACTTTTATACCGGTTGAATCGACGGCCAGGGTCCAGCCGGAACCACAAAGGTCCACCATCGGTAGGTGGACCTGGCTTTGGCACTCTCGGTGCCAAAGTGTGGTGTAGTCGGGCACCTGGAATCCGATGACGCAGGCAAGAGCTTGGAGGAATCCTTCCAGCTGCCGCAACGGCAGCCGGAGGAAGGTCTTCAATGTCTCGGCGAAGCTGATAAGGGATTCCGGATGTCAGTACGGCCGACCGAACTTACCTTCGTTCATCCTTTCCAGCTCATCGTCCAAATCGTCCACCCAGTCGTGCTGCAGGAGCAGCACGCCCTGGGCGACGTAGGCCTCGTTGATACGAGGCCAATTCCTTATATTCTGTCGAGTGCATCCATTAATTTGTGGCATCCCTGTTCCCAAACAATTTATTGTAGCAACTACAATAAAAAGGATGCCACACCCTCCTAAGAGTTATTCAACACAGTTACTCGCGGCGAAGATGCATAAGGCGGGTTCTCGTACAAGCAGATCGGACTGTATTTCGGGATGTCCGGCTGCACGGTCAAACGGCGGTTGCACGAAGCAGAGTTGATTTAGAGTGCGTATCCAAGCATTTATGAAACCTTCAAGGTGTAATGAGGAAACCGGTGAAAAAATCGTGAAAGGGAGACTGACAAAGTCTCCTTGATTGATGTTTTGCCCTGGGTCTTACTTCTTCCTCCGCCTCATGAACAAAATCGTACCGACTGCGAGCAGGGCGACAATCACGGCCACCACCGCACCTATCATCAGGCCTCCGTCGGAGGTGGAGTTTCCAGAAACGTCTGCCTGAACGCTAAGCGTTCCGATATTTGTCGTTTGTCCAGCGGTGGTCGATACACTCTGTGATGTGGTGATGAAGCCGTCCATGACGACGGTCATATTGTAAGAGCCGGAGGTCACGTTGCCGATGGCGAAATTACCGTTAGCGTCGGTCGTGGTCGTCATGCCGTTGCTTAGTGTAACCAAGGCATGGGCTATCGGGTTGCCATTCGCGTCTTTGATCATGCCTTCAATCACCCCCTCGTTCTTCATTGTGATGAACGACCAAGAGTACTCAACGGCGTTCCCGGCGAGGTCCTTACCCGTTACCATGACAGAATAGGTCGTGTTATACGCCATCATAGACGATGGGGTGAAGGTGGCATTGTAGCCGCTCCAGGAGAGTGTTCCGCTTACGCCGTTGACCGTGATGCCCAAGGAACTCGTGTTCATAGTGTCGTAGAAAGAGAAAACTATCATCGCGCTTCGAGAAACGTTGCTCCCGATGGGCGAGTGAGCCGTTATCGTTGGAGCAACAGTATCGATGAGGAAGGCGTCGGAGGTCTCGTTCCAGTTGCCTGCGTTATCCTCGACCTTCACGGTGACAATATGGTTGCCATCAGCTAAAGCGTTGAAAGAATGTGTAGTACTCGTTGCCATATCCATCCAATCGCCTCCATCGATGCTCACCCAGTAATTGGCAATGCCAGAAGCGGTATCACTTCCGCTCCAGGAAATTGCGACAATGGATGAGTTTAATCTGGAATTATCCAACGGTTTCACGATGCTCAAGTTGGGCTTGACCGTATCTACATTGAACACCCTGGTGGTGTCATTATTGTTACCTGTATTATCGTAAGCACGTACCTCCATGGTGTGTTGGCCATCAGTAATTCCATTGAACATGTGGTATTGGGTGGTCACGTTGATCCATTGACCGCTGTCAATACGAACCCAAGTGTAGGCCAGACCACTTCCTAAATCGGTCGCTGTCCAGGTGACATTGAGCGATATGGTGTTATGCCATGAACCTTGGACAGGGGTCAAGATGTTTAGTGATGGTTTGACAGTGTCGGTCTTGAATGACCCGGTTGTGGTGTTAAAGTTGTTCGCTTTATCGTACCCACGCACATCCAAGGTATGTTGACCATCAGCTAGACCGTTGATAGTATGATACTTAGTGGTCACATTGATCCACTGACCATTATCGATCCTGACCCAGAAGTAGGACATGCCGCTGCCAGAATCGGTCGCTGTCCAGGTGACATTGAGCGATATGGTGTTATGCCATGAACCTTGGACAGGGGTAGCGATTCTTAGAACAGGCTTAATAGTATCGATGTTGAAGTTTGAGGTCTTAGTGTTCTCAACGTTGCCCGCGTTATCAGTCGAATTGTATTGCAAAACATGGCTGCCCTGACCAGAGACGACGATTGGTGTTGCATAGACCGTCCAGGCGCCACCATCAAGGCGATAGAATGTCTTCGATAACCCGCTGGTGCCATAAGTGGCACTTAGGGTTAACGATACACCATTGTTGTTCCAGGCTGGAGCCAAGGCTCCGGTCATAGTCGCGGTCGTTACCGGAGGCGTGGCGTCGAACACCGTAGAAGCTTCATAAGTCAACGGGGTAGATTGCACATTCCCAGCGTTGTCGGTTGCAACTGAATAGAACTGATACGTTCCTTCGGCACCACCAACGCTGTTGAAATTGAAATCGACGGGCGTGTAGATCCAAACCCCAGTGGGATTGCCTGCTGTGGTGTATAGTGAATATGGTCCGGTGGTCCCTTTCCGATAATTAATCTGCAAACCATGAAATCCACTGCCACCAATATCAGATGCCGCGCAATTCAGCATCACATCGCCCGTGGTCGTGTAGCTCGATAGGTGCCCGATGCTCGATGTTGGCCCCTGGATATCGAGGACCGTCAAGAGCATATCGTCTACATAGAATCCTTCGTATGGGCCGAGCCCTACTGAGCCATCGCTGTAGAAACAGAACGCCACATATATCGCATCACTAGGAACCGTCACCTGGGCCAGTGCCCAACCGTTCGAATTGACCGAGGGTTGGGTCCAGATGGTGTTCCAGGTCGAGTTATCATATACCTGAACAAATGCATAATCGGCAAGGCTGAAACTCCCGGTCACAGCCCAATAATAGAAATTCAGATGAACTCCGCTCAATCCAGTCAAGTCTGGCAGATTAGCCATCATGTAGGCGTTCATATTCTCATCGTAGTAGTGATTGAGATTATTGGGCTGTCCATATGTATCATATCCGACCTGTGCACACCATGCACTGTGTGCTCCGCCTACATTTCTATAGGTGCTGTTCCCCCAGGTATCGACCCCGGAAAGGGCGTTGTTATCACCATACATCCAATTGAGTGATGAAGCACCTTCGAAGTCATCGAATGCTATGGATGATCGTCCTGTCCAGTTTACGTTATCGATCCATCCACAGTCTTGTCCGGTGCTCACTCCTACATCCTTTTCGTAACTCCACATAATACAATGGAGACCGGCCGGGATGCTGTAGTTCAATCCATTCCACCCCTGTTCACCGGATATTTCGTTGTTCAGCATTCCATCACAGTAGAGCTTCAGGAAATCATATCCAGACTCGGATGAAACTTTCCAATCGAATGTTATTGTTCCCGGTCCTTCGATGAATGCAATCAGCCATGATGTGCCTAGGTCACCGACATCTCCGCTCTGCATCATCGAGGCACTTCCATGACCTCCGGGGACCCCGACCCATTGGGCGTCCCCCGCAAAGCTGAAGGCCCCGTCATAATAACCAAGGGCATCCGAGATATTGATAGGATGCTGATTCTGCTGTAACGATGATACGGCACATGGAGTCGACATTGGCAAGCCAATGGCCTGGTTGGAGATACAACTCGCTTTGCCAGGTAAGTATTGACCCTGATATTGCTCTATTCGGAAAGAGGAGACATTCCCTTGAGAATGCGAACTCCCTACATGCAATACGAACTCTACGTTCGGATCATTTGCGTAGCTGACCAATGACGAAATGTCCAGACACATGAAGGTCGACATTTGCATGGTGCTCCCGGCCTGGATAAATGGTGTCACTTGAGCCAGAAAACTGCCTGAAGCTACATTAACCGCGGATATGGATATTGAGGCGTCCCGCGTCGGGGCCAGATCATAATGCCATACACCAATCAGCGATGGCTGATAGTTATGCTTATCCACAATATAACCCACAGACGTATGTGCCGCCATCCACAGGAATGCTTTGTAGGTGACGTAATAGTAACCATTGATTCCGAATGATGTTCCCCAAGAGTTGACGACCTTTAGGGCTCCAACATCGCCATTGTCGTTTATCGTATCATCATAACCAACAATGGTTTGAGCGTGATTATGAGTAGTGGCCGAATATTCGGAGGACGATATGATATTGTTTTGATTGCCGTGATAGTCTGCAATAGTGGATGAGAAACCGTCCGCAAGTAATGCAAAGTCAATTGGCTCCCCTGATGTAAGCAAGGCCTTTATCGTGGCCAACTCGGTCGAGGGAGTATAGAGGATGTCCACAAACCCCTGAGCTTTGTGAAGCGGTGCTTCTCTCCACGCCGCTTCACTGCTCCACGTGGTAAAATCAGTTCCTAAAGGGGCATTATCTTGTGTGGAAGCACCTATGTCCGCAATCACTTTGGTGTTGTCTCCCATCACGCTCCCGCCATCGACTCCATTATTCTGAAGATTGTAGGTCCAAATGGGGCTAAACAAATGCGCTGGATTTCCTGTATATGTGTCTGTCCAGCCGTTATCCTTGGCCTCAATGAAACCGTATGAATAATAGGTCTCCGACCATGCAGCACAGGTGCCTAATGGGTCCTGATTGCCGACCGGTGGGAAATATACAGATTGAGAAAGGTCGTAACTGGTGATCGCTCTGGGGGCATTTGTTGATTCTACATCAGCTACTTCTTGGGTGCCTACTTTCGCCTCCCATTGAGCCTCCGTTGGCGGCAATGAACCAGTAGGCAACCCGCTAGAAGTTACCGAATAATTTACATTCGGATCATATACACCCACTCGTGCTCTCTCAGCTTCCATCTCGCTTTCGGTCATCAAATGACTCTTGACCTCAAGCCCTCGTGATAACGATGCGGCGGAATTTACAAGTTGTGCAATGGATTGATTTGAATTGGAGATGCTTGAACTGACTCGTTCAATTGCCACGTTGTTATTTGAATTGTTTAGGCCATCAACAATTGGCACGAATGCCGTTGTAATCATTACGATAAAACATAGTATACAAACTAACGATTTGGTTATAGAACGCACTATCTCACCCGAACGTTAATATTTAAACGAATGTTTGTTGTTACTTAATCTGCGCCCTATAATTCTCATTATTAAAACAACTCGGTTTCACTCACATGAATGAACTGTTAATATTCTGAAGGTTCGATAATCTCACAAATCTTCACTGATTCATAGGTTTTCCGATTGAGATTCCCGGGAAGAGTTGCAGGTTGATTCATACCATCTGACACAATTTTCAGATTCGCGCAACATTCCATATATACCTAAAACCTCATTCAAAACTGGGTGGAGCATGGGGAATCAAAGAACTGGAACAATATTCGAGGGAAAGACAGAATCATTTCCGGTCAAATTTTCAACCCTTTAAGCATCTCTGGCGATGCCCGACTCTCCGAAACTCCCTCCAGTTATTCTTTTCTCAAACTCCGCATCGTTCTCGTTCGTCGGTGCATTGCGTTTGGCGGTAACAAATAACTGGCCGGTCGTCCAGCTGGATGTTAACGATTTGGCCTGTGTGGTATCGGCGATCTTACTTCCCGAAGAGGTTCCACTCCATGAACCGGTCAGGTTCGTCGTACAGCATGTGCGATGCCCGGGAGCCGCCGACCTCCTCAATCCAGAATATTTCGGAGCATTCTCGGTATTCCTCGCAGTCCTTTCCGTTCCTTACCCAGTCCTGAGGTAGGAAAATCATCTTCAGGAAACACTGATAGGGCAGTCCAAAGAAACCGCAGTGACCACAAGGTGTAGAGGTCACAACTTCACCGCCGCGGCGACGGAGGCTGCGCTACGTATCGGAATCAGTATGCCCTTGGCCTGTGCCTCGGACAGTTTCCGTTGCTCAACACCCCAACTTCGGTAAGATTCGAGAAGGGCCGCACCCTTGGCCTCGTTACAAAGCCTTTTGTAAATTCGGGTGCGAGCCAGATAGATGTAGTGGGCCCAAGGAGATTTGAACTCCCGACCTTCCGGTTATCAGCCGGACGCTCCAACCAGACTAAGCTATGGGCCCTTTTTCTGGTTGAGTTCAGGGAATACCAAGGGCTATTTTAAAGCTTTCTCTGTCCTGGGCCTAAATGGATACCGAAAACCACGTCTTCAGACCTTCTCGTGCACGGTGCCTGGTGTCGACCAACGCTTGAGTTGAGGTATCGTCTCGTTGGCGATCTCCCTCGCCCGGTCCTCCGGTATCGCCATCTTCTTGACCATGATCCTCACCGAGTTATCGATCATCCCTTTCATGGTCGCGTCCGGGTTGGTGTACTTGCCGTTCTGGAAGCAGAAACTGCAATACTCCTGGGTCTCCTTGCCGTTCGCAAGAGTGCCAAAGATCCCGCTTCCCATCAGCATCCCGCAGCTTTGACAACGAACTTCCTGCTCCATGACCGAATCAAGGGAATCTGCGCTATTTAAGGCCCTCCCTGTCCATTGAGCGAACAGTAAAGGAATGTGGGCTTGTCGTTCCGTCCCGAACAATGGACAACAACTATATCCCGAACCTCAATACCTGAAACGATCAACATGTCTGGCGGTCTGAAGAACAGGGGCAAGACCAAGCAGGACGTCGATGAACGCCGTCAAGCAGCGGAGGAGTTCACCGGGACCAAACTGAACGCCGTCTCGCACTGCTCGTTCGACCCGATCGTGGCGGAGAAGAACATCGAGAACATGATCGGATGCGTCCAGATACCGCTGGGATTCGTTGGTCCAATCCTTATCAACGGCGGTTACGCCAAGGGCGAGTTCCTCGTCCCCATGGCGACGACCGAAGGGGCGTTGCTTGCGTCCGTTTCTCGCGGCTGCAGCGTCATATCACAATCCGGCGGAGCTGACGTCGTCATCGTCAAGGACGAGATGACCCGTGCTCCGGTCTTCCGGACCGAGGGCGTCAAGCACTGTGCCGAGGTATCGTGCTGGGTAGACGATCATTTCGACGATATCAAGAACGTGGCGGAAAGCACCACCAAGCACGGCAAGCTTTTGAAGATCCGGGCTTTCGCTTCGGGCAAGAGCCTCTTTCTCCGTTTCTCGTATGACACCGGCGACGCCATGGGCATGAACATGGCGACGATCGCTACGGAGGCGGCGTCCCGTTTCATAGAGGAGAAGACCGGAGCGACCCTCGTCTCCGTCTCGGGCAACATGTGCACCGACAAGAAACCGGCTGCCATTGACTATATCGAAGGCCGCGGCAAGGTCGTGCTGGCCGATGTAACGATTCCGAAGATCGTTCTGGAGGAGAAGCTCCACACGACGGCGGAGAAGGCGGCCGAGACCTGCTTCCGCAAGAACCTGGTCGGGTCGGCGATGGCGCTATCGTATGGATTCAACGCGCACATGGCGAACATGATCGCGGCGATCTACCTGGCCACCGGCCAGGACCCGGCGCAGGTCGTGGAGGGCAGCATGGGCATGACGACGGCGGAAATCGTCGAGGACGGGCTGTACCTCTCCGTGCGGATACCGTGCGTCGAGGTCGGCACCGTTGGTGGAGGAACCCGTCTTCCGTGCCAGAACGAGGCGCTCTCCATGATCGACTGCGTCGGCCTGGGCAAGTCCAAAAAGCTGGCGGAGATCGTCGGAGCGGTCGTCCTGGCGGGGGAACTGTCGACGTTGGCGGCGCAGTCCGCCGGCGAGCTGGGCAAGGCGCACAAGGCGCTGGGACGCTGAAAGAGCTGCTCGAAATAAAAGAACAGAACATTACCTTCGGGTTCAGATCCCTACCATTGAAGCTGAACTACGTTGATGAAACTCATTACCGTCAGACCATCAAATAGGCGAGGGTATGGGCAAACAGATGATCTTGAGCAAGGAGAGGGACCTGAGACTTGTCACCGTGCGTCGTGGTGGAAGCTTGCAGGACAGCGATCACCACCTTCTTGCGGTGTGGGCGGCCGATTGTGCCGAGCACGTACTGTACTTGTTCGAGCAGGAACGGCCCGGCGATGACCGCCCGCGACATGCTATCGAGATGGCACGGGCATGGGCCAGGGGCGATGTCAGTTGGACCGAAGCTCGCCAGGCCGCCTTTGCAGCGAACGCGGCTGCAAGAGAGGTGTCCGGGGCTGCGAAGGAGGCAGCTCATGCCGCCGGTCAGGCCGGGGCGGTGGGCCATGTGGCAGCTCACGATCTGGGTGCTGCGGCGTATGCGATCAAGGCGGCGCGGTCAGCGGCCAAGGAGAACGAGAGCGACGAGGCTGGCCGTCTGGAGTGCCGTTGGCAGCGATCCCAACTTCCGGATGAGGTCCGCGAGCTGGTGCTCGACGACCAGCGGTTGCGCAACGAGCTGTGCTGGAACGTTTTCGTTTGCTGACCGGCCAGGTCATCAGGGGCATATGGCATGAGCGAACGGCAGAACGGAAAAACAATCAAATAGTCTCATAATCATCGTCTGCCACCATGCCAGTAATCAACTTCAACTTCAACGACCTGGTCGGTCTGCTGGGCAAGGACGTTCCCAGCTCGGTCGTGCTGGAACGCATCCCCATGATCGGAGCGGACCTGCACGAGTTCGACGCCGCCACCGGCGATACGTCGATCGAGTTCTTCCCGAACCGGCCGGACCTGTACTCGGTTGAAGGTGTTGCACGTTCGCTGCGTGCGTTCATGGACATCGTTCCCGGTCTTCACGTCTATCCGACCAAGGATTCTGGCATCGTGATGAAGGTGGAGGAGACGGTCAGCGAGGTGCGTCCCTACGTCGTCGCGGCCGTCATCAAGAACGTGGTCATGACCGACCAGATCATCCGTTCGCTGATGGAGCTGCAGGAAAAGCTTCATCTGACCGTCGGCCGGAAACGTGTGAAGGTGGCGATCGGCGTCCATGATCTGGACAAGGTCTCGCCCCCGTTCGTCTACAAGGGCGCGGAACCGGACAGTGTATCGTTCGTCCCGCTGGCAAAGGACGAGCCGATGACCATGCGGGAGGTGCTGGAGAAGCATGAGAAGGGCGTCGCATACAAGTCCATCCTGGAAGGCAAGCCGCTCTACCCAGTTATCCTCGACGCAAACGGGGACGTGCTCTCGTTCCCGCCCATCATCAACGGAAGGCTGACGACGGTGACGACGGATACGAAGAACATCTTCATCGACGTCACCGGGATGGATTACATCACTATCAGCGGCGTTCTGAACATCGTGACCACGTCCATCGCCGAGAGGGGAGGGGATATCGAGACGGTCACCATCGTCCAGGGCCGGAAGAAGGACGTCACGCCGAAGCTGGAACCGGGCCTGTGGAAGATCGACATCGCCGCCGCCAACAAATGGCTCGGCCTGGAGCTGGACTCCGATGGCATGGCCAAGTGCCTGGCCCGGATGGGCTATTCCGCCGAAGGCAAGGGCAAGAAATTGAACGTTCATTCGTCCGCCGTCCGCATGGACCTGATACATCCGCACGACGTGATCGAGGACATCGCCATCGGCCACGGTTACGAGAACTTCGGCAAAGTGCTTCCCAAAACACAGACCGTCGGTTCCGAGCGGCCCATCGAGAGGGCGGCGGATCTCGTCCGCCAGCTCATGGTCGGGTACGGGTTCTGGGAGGCGACGACGCTGACGCTGACGTCGAAGGAGGACCAGTTCCAGCACATGCGGGTGCACGAGCAGGAGGTGGTCGAAGTGCTGAACCCGGTCAGCGAGGACCACACCTGCCTGCGGCTGCGTCTGACGCCATCGCTGCTGGCCGTTCTACGCAAAAGCAAGCACCGGGACCTGCCCCAAAGGATATTCGAGGTGGGCGACATTGTGGACGTGAAACGCCGCAAGAACCTGGCGGTCATGGCCATCCACTCCAAGGCCGGCTTCACCGAGATGAAGTCGGTGGTCGAGGGCGTGATGCGCGATCTCTCGGTCAAGTTCGACCTGGAGCCGCTCGAGTCCGGTATGTACATCCCGGGACGGGGGGCGTCCGTCATCGTCAACGGCCAGTGCATCGGTTCGTTCGGCGAATTGCACCCGGAAGTGATCACCGCTTTCGAGCTCGGATACCCGGTCATCTCGTTCGAGGTGAACCTCGATGTCCTGGTCGAGGGCAAGGTCGGAAAGATATTCTGAGCGCAAACGTCTTAACCAAACATCTGTTCCGGCAATCCAAGCCGAGGTAGCTAAGCCCGGATTACGGCGCCAGCCTTGAGAGCTGGTGGTACCCTGTACCTCGGGAGTTCGAATCTCCCCCTCGGCGCCTACTTTTACTTCATTCAAACAAAGCCAACCGGATGGAAAAGAGCGATTTCTCCTCAGGGCCATAGGACATCAACGAGCCATAATCAAGACCACTAGGACATCAACATTAAACATAGGAATCATTGCCTATATAGGCATTTTATCCTATGGATTTCTCGACCTGTTTACTCAAATCGAATAGCTCCTGGCCCAGTTTGGATTCTATTGTTTATGAATCCCATCTCCGAATCAATTCTTCGGGCCGGCTGTTTGGACCATTTGACAAAATATTAATACAACATGGTGCATTTGTTGATATGGTGCAATGGTGATTGCATGACAGACTCAACAAATACTTCGAATCCGAACGACATAGGGCATGACGAGAACTTCAAGGAGAACGTTCGCCGACAGCTGCTGGCGAAAGGAGCGGAGGGAACGACCGACCCGATCGACACCTACGTGCCTATGGTCCAACTGCCGCCGGCGGAAGGCCGGGCGGTGAGATGGTTCGGCTCGGTCATCGGCTCGCTGCTTTTCCTGTTCGGCGCGATCTGGTTCCTGGCCATAATCGGCTATGCGGTGCCGTGGTACGCGGTCTTCCCGATCATGGCCATGTTCGTCGGCGGGTTCTTCATCACCGCGGCGTTAGCCACCAGGAAGGACCTGTCGAAGCTGAAGAGGTGATCATGTGACCGATGTAACGATACGAGGTATAGACGACGACGTTTACGCCAAGTTCACCGCCGAGGCCAAGAAACGGGACCTGTCCATAGGGGAGCTGACCACCATCGTGATGCGGGCGCTGGTCGAGGACATCAGCACCACCAACTACCGCATCGGGAACCTTGCCTCGCTCACCGTTTCCAGAAAGGACCTGGAATCGCTCAAGGGGCCGGTCATGTTCCAGAACATCAAGATGCTGGAGTTCGCCGATGATATCGATTGGGACCTGTTCGACCGGAGCGTCATGTCCATCAAGAACTGCACCAAGGTGCTGATCCCGCCGTCGCTCACCAGGTTCCAGGTGCTGACCAAGTGCGCCATGGTCTCCGAGGTCAAGACCAAGAGTTGAACATCGATCGGACTGGAAGGTGAGAACATGAAAGCGGTGTTATGTACGAAATATGGGCCACCCGAGGTCATTCATATCGCGGAAGTTCAGAAGCCCGTCCCAAAGTCCAATGAGGTGCTGATAAGGGTGCGCGCCACAACGGTAACGCCATCGGACGTTGCCTTCCGGAAGGGCAGGCCATTTGTGTCCAGGTTCTTCACCGGCCTCCTCAGGCCCAAGAACATCCCGGGGGATGTGCTTACCGGGGACGTCGAGGCAGTGGGCAAGGATGTCAACGCGTTCAGGATAGGTGACCGGGTCTTCGGATCGACCGGAGCCGGTTTTGGCGCCCAGGCCGAATACAAATGTCTGGCCGAAAGCGGGGCGTTGGCGGTCATGCCGGCCAGTCTCAGTCACGCCGGAGCGGCCTCGGTCTCCGATGGGGGCCTGACGGCCTTGCCTTTCCTGAGAGACGGAGGGAAAATCCACAGCGGTCACAAGGTCCTTATCAACGGCGCCTCCGGATCGGTGGGAACCATGGCGGTGCAGCTTGCCAAGCATTTCGGGGCGGAAGTGACCGGGGTATGCAGTACGACGAACCTAGAATTGGTGAGGTCCATCGGTGCCGATGAGGTCATCGACTACACCGAGAGTGACTTCACCAAGACCGGTGAGACCTTCGACATCATCTTTGACGTCGTGGCAAACAGCTCTTTTTCGCGATGCAAAGGCTCTCTGAGAGAAGGGGGCATCTACCTGACCACCTTCCCCTCACCGTCCGTCATGCTACGCAGGTTGGTGCCTTCGGGCGCCGATCGCAAGAAAGCGAAATTCATGGCCACCGGTTTGCGGTCCGCCAGCGAGAAGGCCGTCGACCTTCTCTTCCTCAAAGGGCTTTGTGAGGCGGGAAAGATCCGGCCGGTCATCGATAGAACCTACGGTCTCGACCAGATCGCCGAGGCCCACCGCTACGTGGAAAAGGGCCACAAGAAGGGAAATGTGGTCATTCAACTATGAGAACGATCGGCAGGACCTCGCCTGATCGCTCATCCCTGTTGGCCGTCATGCGTGCCGGACGTTCGTGTACCCGGAGATCTCCGAGTTGGTCGTCGCCAGGTCCTCTACGCTCAGTTTGTGCACGTCGTCATTGCCGGTCATCCTGGCGAAGTCCTTCAGTTCCTCGTTCGAGACCCGCAGGAAGTGCTCGACCTTCCGGGCGGATATGTCGACGATCAGCCTGGCGCGCAGGTTCGGGTCCTGGGTGGTCACGCCCACCGGACAGCGACCGGTGTCGCATATCCGGTATTGCTGGCAGCCCACCGCCATGATGGCCGCGGTGCCTATGGCGACGGCGTCTGCCCCCATGGCCAGCGCCTTGGCGAAGTCCGATGAGACCCGCAGGCCGCCGGTTATGACCAGGGAGACATGGTCCGCCCCCTCCTGGTCCAGGAATTTCCTGGCCCGGTACAACGCCAGCGGCGTCGGTACGGACGCGGAGTCCTTGACGAACTTGGGAGCGGCCCCGGTCGAACCCGGCCTGCCGTCCATCGTGATGAAGTCCGGTTCTGCGTACAGCGCCACCGCCAGGTCATCCTCGATGCGGCCAGCCGCCATCTTTATGCCCACCGGCCGGCCGCCGGAGACGTCCTTCAGCATGTCCACGACCTTCTTCAGACCGACCCGGTCCCTGATCTCCGGAAAGCTCGACGGACTGATGATGTCCACTCCTTCCGGCTTGCCCCTGATCTCCGCGATCTCCTTCGTCACCTTTTCCGCCGGCAGGTGCCCGCCCATGCCCGGCTTCACCGACTGGCCGATCTTGATCTCGATGGCGTGCGAGCGTTTCAGGTTCTCCTCGGTGACGCAGTACTTGTTCGGGACATATTCGAATATGTAACGGTGGGCGTTGTTGAACTCGTCGTCGATCAGCCCGCCCTCGCCGGAACCGATCGCCGTGCCGACCGCCGCGCTGCCCTTGGCCAATGCGACCTTGCACTCCCGGGACAGCGCACCGAAGGACATGTGGCTGACCATGATCGGCGTGTCGATGACCATCGGTTGCTTGGCGTTCGGACCGATGACCGTGGTGGTGCTGACCGGGTCGATATGGTTGAAAGGGATCTTTGCCAGCTGTGCTCCCAGCACCAGGATGTCGTCCCAGGAGATCACCGTTGACTTCGTCCGCATCGGTTCCAGTATGGTTTCGGCGGAGGTGGTGATCCGGTGGATATCCGCCATTCGCGGCTCGGTCTCGTCGCTCCTGCGTGCCCAGCGGGCCAGGTAACCGCCGATCTCCTCTTCCTCCAGCATCACCTTGAGCGTGTGCACCTTGCCGCAGTGCGGACAGGTCACCATCTCCTGCAGCTGGGAAGGGGTCCTTTCCTCGACCAGTTTCAGATGGGACTTGTCGGAATCGCAGATATGGCACCTCCAGGTGTCGGGGAAGTCCTGGGGGTACGTGCCGGGCTTGATGCCGGTAGGGGAATCGCCCCTGTCCACCTCATACTCGAACACATGACAGACGTTGCAGCGGTATTTGGGCATGGTCATCCTTCCTTACGTCCTGGATGAGGCAGTTATCTTGAACCGCGACCGCTTATATTTTCCGATGTCAGCACAGTTCCTTATTATCATTTTGACATTTTCATTTAGACAGATTTATATTCTGAAAATAGGAATGTTCGCCAGCTCGGAACGGATGGGAATAGGCCGTTGTGCAAATACCGTTATAAGGGCGACCGCTGCGCCCATGGGAAGATCAATTCTGCCGCATGCGTAGGCGAGGAATCCTGCAGGCATGCCGATGTCACCAACCGCCAAACATACCGCGACGATTGCTCCAAGGAGCACTGGTATGGGCTCTACTGCGCAAAATACAGACGGTTCTTCTGCGCGGGCAAGGAGAACTGCGCCTCCGCTCAGGATTACTTCGTTTCGATGGCAAGGTCCAACACCAGGGCAGAATGAGCTGCTAGAATTTCTGTCGGCGCACAGAGAAAGATGCCTGGACAATTGCCGGATCTCTAATTCGTATCCGATGCCAGTGCCTATGGAACGGTCTTGCCGGGGCGACCCTCACCGTTCCAGGGACCTTGTGCGAAAGCACCAGCCTTTATTGACGCGCAGGTCGAAGGATCCAGGCCCATTCGGCTAACTATAAGAATTCTATCGAACAGGAATTTCATCGCGCTTTATTTCTTGAAGACCTTGATAAAGATGCTTCGTTCCGAGATCGTACTGATGGTCTTGGCACCGTATTTCTTGAACGTACTTTCAATAAGCATCTCGTGCACCTTGGAGCCGTTAATGCCCAGGCTGTGCGATATCTTCATCGAATAGTGATCGCCTTCATCTGAGTAAATCGCGGTATCGAACCAGTATGCCATCTTGCCGAAGAATATGACCCCTTCAACGATCTCTTTCAGACTGAAATCCTTCAATGGTTTCTGGTAGAAGTACTCGAACGTCCATTCCAAAGGGGTCTGTTCATCTATATAGGCCCTGACCTTCTCTAGATTCGCGGTGGTCAATAGGATCTTCAGAGCTTCCTTGGGTAGCAGGCACATCGAATCGATCTCGGTGCCCACCCGGACAAATGCATCCTCTTCCGGGGACAGCTTGGGCACTGCTTTGGAATGATCCTCGAGATTCTCTATCGCGAACTCCAAGGCCTTTTGTTGGGTGCCATATTTATCTGCGAGCTTCAAGAGGATCCCCCAGTGTTTAGCAGATATTGTTGTGGATATCCGATTGTTCTTCAAAGGCCGCCACCTCAATATTTATAGCATATTTTTATGTATAATAAATATCTCACACGTTTGGATTTTAGACCATACGCATGTTAACACATATCATGCATAATGAACGCATACCGTGCAGATAACAAATATGTAATTGCGTATTATATTATTCAAATGTCGGATTTAGTATTCCCATCGTAAGGGCCGCTGGCCAATTGGGTGTTAAGTCATCATCACCTGAACATCGAGTCTGGGGACCGAACAGAAGGTAAGGGTCCCTGAGGGGAATGCGACCCGACCAATGGAATGACAGCACTTCCTAACTCTTTAGTCCGATCTCGGGAGGTAAGGAGCAATGCGAACGAGACCTGAAACACGGCAGGGAGACGTTCCAGGTCACCTGTACCCGGTGAGGCCATTACCTGTTCCGGAGAATACGCCTATCGAAGAACCTGAAGTTAACTCCAACTCGCGCATCCTTGTCCTTGCCCCCCACCTCGAGGACCCGATCATCGGATGTGGTGGCACCATGTGCAAGCTGGGAAAACGCGGAGCCCACGTTAAGGTCCTTTACATGACCGATCCCTCCTACGGGAACGGGGACGGCCCCTCATCTGGACCGGGGCCGATGGAGAAGAAGAAGGACGCCGCAGATTCTCTCGCTTTGTTAAGATGTTATGAATCGGAATGCCTGGGATTCCCTGGCCTGGAGATCAGTTGCGGAATACAGATCAAGCGCCTCCTGCTCCAGGTCATTGAATGCTATTCGCCGGACATCGCCTTCATCCCGTCCGTCCATGACCTGCATCCAGACAACATGATGACCGGATTGTTGGCCGCCAGCGCGCTCATGGAGTATGACAGACGTCTCACTCTCTACTCCTATGACGTGTGGGGCGGCCTCTTTCCCAATAACCTGATCGATATCTCAGATGTCATGGAGGACAAACTGGCCGCCATCAGTTCATGTGGCTTGAGATGCGAGATGGACAACAGCAGGAATGGGTCGACGGAGGGGTGTTCCTTCCGCCTGTCATCGGTGCAGGGAGACCGGCATTACGAACCGTTCCTCAGGCAGAACCGGGAGGACTTTGTCATCATGGCCTGGCAGTACAGAGCGTACGGTTATGTCGACGGCAAGGTGACCGTCGATACCGATCGATATGACGCACAGCTTTCGGCAAATGACCCATCGAACTGCTATGCGAGGGATCTGTGATCAGCTCTCGAAGTACAGCTCTTTCTTGATCCGCGGCACCATGGCCGCGAGGACCGCCGACTCGGTCAGTTCCTGACGCTTCATGACCCCGTTGGTGAGGAATCCGATGGCGCCTCCCTTCCGGCCGATGCTCTCGCCCACGATCTTCTCCGCGAAAACGTCGCCCACGGTCAACCCCTTCAGAAGTTCAGATTCGATCATGGACGGATAGCGGAAACCCGGACCTGTGCCGAAGGTGTAACGACCCATCTTGTCCAGGATGGCGCAGTATTGGACGTCGTAGATCCCGTCCTCGCGGCGGAAAAGTCCGGCCTCGATCCCCACGCCGATGTCGGCGTTCTGCATGACCTGCCAGGCGCGTTCCTTCGCCCCCCGCTTGACGTCATCCTCCCAAGGCTCGTCCGGAACGGACGTGTGGGTGACGGAGCCTTCGATCTCCAGCTCCGGGAAGAAATGGGAGAAGATGTTCCTGACCGCCTCCATCTTGACCGGGTTGACCGAGCCGACATGCACCACCAGGGGCCGGTTCAGATGCCCCTCGAGGTCCACCTCGCCGTCCAGCACCCGGGTGGAACTGATCGGGCACCAGTCGTCCGCCAGGACATGGCCGATCTGGACGATCATTAGGCGCTTCAGTCCCCGGCGCTCCCTCTCTGCGTTGATGATGGCCACGTTGCCGATGGTCTCCGGCGAGACCACTATGGCATCCAGGGTGCCGTCCCGGGCGGCCTCGCCCATCGATGAATCGATGATATGCACGGCATAGGGCTTGCCCTTGGTCTCGGCATAGTCGATGACCGACGAACGCCTGTCCAGCATCGGGGTCATCCGGATCTTGTGCCTGGCGGCGTACTCGTCGGACATGAGGCCGATGGCCACCTCGTCCCCTACCTCGAAGGCCTTGTCGAGCAGGGCCCGGTGCCCCTTGTGCAGCACACTGAACGTTCCGCCGATAGCGACCTTCATTGCAATCCCACAACGATCATCGCAATTATCAGGACCACGAAACTGACCACGTAGAGCATCATCAGCTGCTTCTTTTTCTTCTGCATGACGCCCTTGTTGGAGCTGCCACATTCCTCGGAGCAGAAGCGGTCGTCGCCCACGAATGCCTTGCCGCACTCACGGCAGTGTTTGTGTTGGGCGATCTTGTCCTTGAATTGCATCGGATTTGTAATGTCAGGCCCTTAAAAGAACTTTGCCAATCAAATCCCCGTTATGGCGATTCGGGCATGTCCCCGATACCGGTCTCGCAGCGCCGGTCCAGCTCGTTGTTCATGATGATGATGCAGTGATCGGCGTGGTAGGAGATGGGGCCCAGGCAGATAATGCCCGGCGTATGGCGCAGCAACTGCGACTCCTCATCGCTGGTCAGGTCCGTATGGTCGCTGAGCACGAAGGTGACGTCGCCTTCGAATCTCTTGTCCCGGACGTCGTTCCCGTCCTCCTTGAGGTAGACGATGCGGGACCGCTCCGACAGTTCGTCTATGACATCGGTGAAGCCCTTGGCCGACACGTAGATCCCGGGCGAGCTCTTGACCTCCCCCTGGCCGGTCTGAAGCAGCGCGTTCCTCACCAGCGCCCCGGTGCTCCTCTCGTCCGGGTTCAGGTACTTGAGCTCGTTGCCGACCAGCCGGACGGTCCGAGGCGGGGTCGGCGGCCCCTGCAACACCAGATACACCTCCACGTCCCGGCGCAGCTTGTGCGACAGGAAGAATGCCGAGTTGATGCACCTCAGAAGTATGTCCAGACGACCCGCCCCGCCGGCCATGTCATCCAGCTTGAAATCACCGTTGCTGACGGCCTTGTGGCCGACGATGACGAACCGCCTCACTCGATACCCTCCAGACCGCCGGCGCCCGCCTGCTTCATCAGTTGCTTGCGCAGCTTGCGGTTGCCCATGAAGCCCTTGACCGCCTTCTTGGAGTTGTTGTACTGGTGGATCAGTTCGCGCACGTCCTTCGGGTCGGTGCCCGAACCGCGCGCGATGCGGACGATGCGGTTGCCCTTGATAAGACGGGGCTCCTCCATCTCCTCCTCGGTCATCGAGTCCATGATGATGCGGTACTTCGCGAGCCGTTCCTGCGACTCCTCCACGTTGATCTTGTCGGTCATGCCGCCGCCCATGCCGGGCAGCATGCCCATGAGCTTCTTCAGCGGGCCCATGTTGGAGAGCATCTCCATCTGGTCGTACATCTCCCTCAGGGTGAACTTCCCGGACATGATCTTCTTGGTGGTCTCCTCCGCCGCCTCTTCGCTGATGTTCTCCTTAGCGGTCTCGAGAAGCGACTGCAGGTCGCCCATGCCCAGCAGACGGGAGATGAAACGGGTCGGTATGAACGGGTCCAGGTCCTCCAGGTGCTCGCCCACTCCGATGAACACGATGGGCGCCTTCGTCCTCGCCACCGCGCTGAGCGCGCCGCCGCCCTTGGCGGTACCGTCCATCTTGGTGATGATGACCGACGTGATGCCCACCGCCTCATGGAACGCCTGGGCCTGCGGGCCGGCCTGCTGTCCCACGGATGCGTCCAGGACCAGTATCCTCTCCGTCGGCTTGGCGACGGCGGCGATGTCCTTGATCTCCTGGATCAGGTCCGTCTCCAGGGCGTGACGTCCGGAGGTGTCGACGATGATCACATCCTGGTTGGCCAGCGCCTTCATGCCCTCGGCGACGATCTTGGATGCGTTCGTCTCCCCGGGTATGCCGAAGAAGTTGATGCCCACCTTGTCGGCGATCTGCTTCAGCTGGTCATAGGCTGCCGGACGGTACACGTCGCCGGCGATCAGCCCGACCTTCATGCCCTTCTTGTGAAAGTAACGTCCGAGCTTCCCGGAGGTGGTGGTCTTCCCCTGACCGTAGAGGCCGACCATCATGATGGTCTGCTTCTGGATCGGCAGCGTCTTCTGTTCGCCGAGGATCTTGACCAGCTCGTCGTTGATGATCCTGACCACGTGCTCGCGCGAGCTCTTTCCTGCCGGAGGCTTCTCGGTCAGCGCGCGGCGTTCGACCTCCTTGGTGATCTCCAGGACCAGCTTGACGTTGACGTCCGCCTGTAGCAGCGCCCGCTGTATGTCCTTGGTGATCTCCTTGACCAGCTTCTCGTCGATGTTGCTGGCGTTGACTATCTTCTTCAGTACGTCGCGCAGCGATTGGCCAAGGTTCTCGAGCACCATTTCAAAGTCCTCTGCCAGCGGTAGGGTTCAAACGATAATAACCTTTTTGCGATGGCATAAAATTGTGATAGAAGGAAAAAGGTTTGGGAAGGGCTAGCCTTGTCAGAAGGGATGGGATGCACTCTGAAAACTAGCCCAGACCTTCCCACTACTACTATCTATTATAGAATATTTATAGCTTTCTTAAATTAAGGTGTATTCCGATAATTAGAGGCACCTTATTTTCCCTTAGGTGATAGCTAAAAAATAAAGAATTGTATGAAAAGGGTTTCGGCCTACAGGTAGCCGGACTTCTGAAGGGTCATCAGATCTTCGGTGCTGAGCTTCTCGCCCTTCTTGAACTTGTCAAAGATCTCTTCCGACTCCTTCATGGCGGAGGATTCGTCCTTCTTCTTCCTCGCCTTGCGGGCCTTCTGCCTCAGGCCGGTGATGATCTTATCGTAGTCGTGCACCTGACGGATGGCCTCGATGTGCCTCTTGTGCTCATCGTCCGCCTTGACCTTGGTCTCGATGAACTTCTCCTGCGATCCGTCCGCTTCCTTCCTCAGGGAGTCGGCCTTCTCGTAGAGCTGGATCATCGCATCGTGTTCCGCCTGGGCCTTCTCCGCCAGCTCCGAGACGAGCTTGTGCTGCGCCTCTGCCTGGTCCTTGGCCTCGCGGAGCTCATGGATCGCGCCCTTTACGTCGGAGTTCATCTCCAGGGACTTCTCGCGCTCCTTGATCTGTATCGATAGGGACTTCATCAGGTCGACCAGTTCCTTCTCCTTCTCCTTGGTGAGGGAAGAGGTCATCTGCTTGAACTCGAGGGCCTTGAGGTCCTTCTTCATGCGCTGGACCGATGGTCCCTCATGAGGAATGGTGTCCTTCTTGAGCTTGGTAACGTTCTCGTTGAGCTCGTTGACCTTCTTGTTCCATTGGTCGCGGCTTTCCTTTGCAGCCTTGACCTGTTCGTTCAGTGTGTCCCTAGTCTCGCGGTGTTTGGCCGCCTCTTCTACCAGTTCACGGACCTTTGCGTTCAGCTCGTCTCTCTTTTGAACCCATTCTTTCGTCTTTTCGTTGAGTTCATCCCGGAGCCGCCTGTGCTTCTCCGCCTCGTTGTTGTTGAGCTGACGCTTCTGGTCGAGGTCCTCTAACAGTTCGGTCATAAATCTCACTCTCAATTGTGCATTTGACAATTAAGGCAAGTTCGACATAATGCAGATTATTTATAACTCTTTCGATAACCTTCGAGTTTCGTAGCCCGAGCCAGCCAGAGCACTAGCGGCCGTCCCCGGGGTCGTCCTCGAGGCTATCATCCTCGTCGTCCTTTGGTAGGTCGTCCTCGATATGCTCGACATCGATGTCGTGCCAACCGTCGTTCGGGGAGTCGAGGGTACCGTCCTTCATCTGGAACTTGACCTTGAGCTTGCCTTCCTCATAGAAGACGGTGGCGCTCTTGACCATCGAAACGTAATAGTTCACCCTTTTCCCGTTCTTGGTCAGCTTGCGCTCGGTGCACACCAGCATGCCCGCCGCCTCCAGGTCCCGGATCCTCCGATAACAGGCGGCGATCGGTATGCCGAACTGCGATGATATGTCCTGTGCGCACTTCGATATTCTCACCGTGGCGACCAGTATCTTGACCGCGTATGGGTCGGTGAGAAGCTGGGAGGCGCTCAGGAGGTCGACCATGTACAGCTCCCAATCGCAAGATGAGAATAAAAAGCCAGAGGGCTCCTTTTCAGGAAATAGAAATCTTGCCTTCCGGGTCGAAGGATACACATGGCCGAGGCGTTGGACCGCCTTCCAGTGCCTTGAATGACCCCAGACGGGTTCATTGTGCTCCTTCTCCTCAGGTGGCGCTCAGACCAGGGGCATCAGCCTGGGGCATTCCTTGTCGCCCACCATCTCGATCTCCAGATGGTAGTATGGCGTATAAGGCTTCTGGCCGCACATCAGCACGGTCCCGTTGATGCTCTCCAGCTTGAGATGCATCGTGGCCTGGTTGGCAAGATGCGGCAGCGATTTGCTGATCGGGGTCGCCTCCGCCACCACCACGTGACCGCCACGCCTCATGGCGTCGATGTGATGGAACGTCTGCGGCAGTACGTCCCCGCCATAGGTCGCCTCCATGGAGTCGAACCCGAGTATCGAAAGGTATGGCACCGAGGATTTGGAAAGCATGTACTTGAGAGAGTCCCAGCGCAGGTCATGTGACGCGTCGGTCCCCTCGATGGCCCGCAGGAATGGGTATCCATTGGTCGACTGGTTGCTGGTGTCCAGGATGTTCAGGCCGTCGTGCATCTGGGGTTTCTCCAGCTTGCTCAGCAACCTCTTCTGGACATCGTCGTAGTCGAGCGAATAGAGCGGGTTCCAGACCAGACCGCGTCCCTTGGACAGGTGGTCTACGATGATGCAGGTCTCCAGCCACTGGACCGTGCTCTGCGGTACGCCCTGGTCGATCTCGATGAGCGTCATGCCTCCCCGGGGAAGGCCGCCCATGACCTGGTCCAGCGCGGTGCAGCCGAAAGAGATGGTCCTCGGGTCCGGGTCCGGCACCGTGACATGTTTTCCCTTTGATGACGGCAGGGATTCGCTGTCATGGTCGAAAACGCTGAGACGGCCGCCCTGCAGGGTGAACATGTACTTCCAGCGGTGTATGCTTCCGCCGCGCAGCTTCTCGATGATGAGCTGCCTTATTCGCCGTCCATTGTGCTCGCCGGAGTCCATGATGAGCACGCCGTCCCCCAGGTAGTCCATTATGGACTTGGCCGAGGTCTCCAGGACATAGATGATGTTGGTATCGGAATGTTCCACCAGGTCCTTCTGCAGCACGTTAATGATGCGCTGCGCGCTTATACCGTATATCTCGGACAGCGCCTCGATGGAGTCCAGGATGATCAATGAACGCTTCGGGAGATTGTTCTCGGTGATGTCATAGGCGAGCTCCAGCTCCGGCAGCATCGTGCCGATGTCCAGGACCAGAGAGCCGTCCGGCCCAATGACGTTGTAATCGTCCTCGTCCTCATGGTCGATCTCACCAGCCTCGACCTGGCCTTCGAGCTTGTTAAGCTCTGTCCTTACGACAGAGGGGTTGGAATCGGTGATGGTGAGCGCCCGCAGCAGATTCTTGGTCGCCTTCAGCGTCGCATCCTGCTTGGGATTGTATTCTTCCTTTTCCAATGTGGTCGTCTTCTTTAGGAACGCCTTACCGGCCTTGAGGATCTCGTTCCGCTTCGCCTTCTCCCTCAACCAGGGGAACTGGCGGAAAAGTGCCTCGTCGGACACTCGCATGGAAAGGTAGTACTCGGGCTGCTCCTGTGAAAGCTCCTCTATCAGCTGAAGGGCGAATGTGGTCTTACCAGTTCCCGCGTCTCCCTTGATTATCAGGGAGTGTCCACCGGGTGACCTGAAGAAGTCAAGCACCTCTTTAGGTATCCTACCATTGCCAGTATCAGCGCTCAATCGAACCACTCGGAGCGAGAACCTACTCGACGCACTTAAAGCTTACCGGCTCATTCTCAGTCCAGCTAATGAAAACAGTCGCCTCTCGATAGGGGCTATCGCCTCCATGAAAAGTGCACTTTGATATCCGGGCCCGACAAGGTTTTATGCGCAGTCGGGCATTGCACCTGTCTATTAGCTATACGGAGCTGAACTAATGCTTCTTTGCCCATTGGACTACCGCTACGGGCGCGACGACATGAAGATGATATTCACCGAGGAGAACCGTCTCCTCACCCAGCTTAAGGTAGAGGCAGCCCTGGCCAGGGCGCACGCCAAGTTGGGCAACATACCGAAGGCGGCCGCTGCAGAGATAACCAAGAAGGCGGACCTCAAGTTCGTGAGACCGGAGAGGGTCAAGGAGATCGAGGACGAGACCAAGCACGACGTCATGGCCATGGTCCGTTCATTGTCGGAACAGTGCTCCGGAGAGGCCGGACGCTATGTGCATCTGGGGGCGACGTCCAACGATATCGTCGACACCGCCTCGGCCATCCAGATCTCCCAGGCACTGGACATAGTGGAATCGGACGTCGTTCACCTCATCGGCACGCTGGCCGGGCTGGCCAAGCAGCACCGCGACACCATAATGATGGGCCGGACGCATGGGCAGTTCGCCATACCGACCACCTTCGGATTCAAGATCGCCGGCTACATCACCGAGATGATGCGCTACCAGGAAAGGATCTCCGAAGCACGGAAACGCCTGTGCGTCGGCAAGATGTCCGGAGCGATCGGGACCGGTGCCGCCCTGGGCCCGAAGGTCCTGGAGATCCAGGAACTGGTCATGAAGGACCTGGGACTGGGGATCGAGGAAGCGGCCACCCAGATCGTCTGCCGTGACCGGTATGCGGAGCTGGTGTCGATCATGGCCATGCTCGACACTTCCTGCGAGCGTTACGCGACCGAGGTCCGAAACCTGCAGCGGTCGGAGATCATGGAGGTCTCGGAAGCGTTCGACAACGAGAAGCAGGTGGGAAGCTCGACCATGGCCCAGAAACGGAACCCGGTCATCTCCGAGAACCTGTGCGGACTGACCCGGATCGCCCGGGCGTTCATCATCCCGGCCATGGAGGACATGGTCCTGTGGCATGAGCGCGACCTCACCAACTCGAGCGCGGAACGCTTCATACTGCCCCATGTCATGGTGCTGACCGATGACATCGTGACCAAGATGGACACGGTCTTCTCCGGGCTGGTGGTGCACAAGGACAACATGCAGAGGAACCTTGATTCCTCCAGGGGACTGATGATGGCCGAACCGGTCATGATATGCCTGGTCGGAAAGGGTCTCGGACGCCAGGACGCCCACGAGATCGTCCGCCGGGCCAGCATGGCCGCTGAGGACCAGGGAAAGACCTTCAAGGAGATGCTCCTGAAGAACAAGGAGGTCAAGTCCCGGATGACCAAAGCGGAACTGAACAAGGTCATGGACCCGTCGAACTACGTCGGAGTGGCGCCCCAGATCGTCGATTCAGTCGTCGCCAAGGCGGAAGCGGTGACAAAGACTAAGAAACCCAAGAGGACCAAGTGAGCCTTGGCTGGCCGTGCCAACGGCCAGGGCCCTACGATCATTTTTGTTCCCCCACGATCTCTCGGACATGTTTTGCCGACCGTTCACAATATGGATCCATCGGGCAAAAATAGATAAGTCACGCACTGGCCTATTAGCGCGATAAGTTGTTCCAACCAGATGCCTTGTATGATATCCTGATCGTCGACGACGAGCCTGGCCTATTGAACCTGGCAAGGATTTACCTGGATATGGAGGGAGGATTCAGGATCACCATCGCTGGCTCTGCGAAACAGGCCTTGGAGCTTATCGCAGCCCATCATTTTGACGCCGTCATCTCCGACTATCAGATGCCGGGGATGGACGGCATCGAGCTTCTAAGGCATCTGAGGTCCAGGCAGATCAACGTGCCATTCGTTCTATTCACCGGTAGAGGAAGGGAGGATGTGGCGATAGCCGCCCTCAATAGCGGGGCTGACTTCTACATCCAAAAGGGCGGGGAACCGAAGGCGCAGTTCGCCGAGCTCAAGCATGCCATCATTTACTCGATCCACCGGAAAGGGGCGGAGGAACTGGTGCAGAGCATCGTCGACAACGCTCCGCTCATGATCATGATCATTGACGAAGAAAGACGTATCCAGACGTTCAACAAGGGGGTGCTGGAGTTCACCGAGTTGTCACCGCAGGAGATAATCGGCCTTCGCTGCGGCGATGCTTTCGATTGCGGCAACTCCAAGGAGAACGGCAATGGATGCGGCTTTAGTTCGCATTGCGACGAGTGCCGCCTTTGGGAAGCGATCCAGAGGGCGATAACCAAGGGGGAGAGATGTCTTCGGGTGGAGGCGGTCCTTCCCACCCCGGATGCGGACGGGAACGGCAAGACCGTGCTCATGGTCTCCACCGCTCCCATCAGAGCGTTCGGAAAGAACCTGGCCCTCGTGTTCCTGGAGGACTTCACTGGATTTCGGAGGAAGCAGCCGGCAGAGCATGCGATGTTTGGGCATAATTGACCATATGACCTGAAGGTAATCGTCCTGATCAATGAAAAATAGGAAAAGGTTTATTTTTATCGTTCAGAAAAGCACAGCATCGGCGAACTGAGGCAGCTGGACCTTGACCAGGTCGAACTGACCGTCCGAGAAGCTCAGAATGACATGCATCTTCAGGTCGATACCGTCAGACTCGCTTCCCATATAGAAGACCGAGTTGGTATGGAAGTTCAGCCACAGGTTGGCCTGGGACAGATCCCCGTTGACCGGTATGTCGGTATGGAGCACCAACTGGACGTTCTTTGAATCGATCGCCATGACGACGTTCTTCTCCGTATCAAGCAAGGCTATGGTCCCATGCCAGTTGATATGCAGGTTAACATCGAAGTGGTCATTCTTCTCCTTCGCCATGACGTTCATGTGGGCCGTCCCATTGATGAAAATGTATTGGATCCCGCTATCCAGGAACTGTTGAAGCGGAACTATCTCATTAAGCATCGCCAATTGTTCATCGGTCAATTGGACTTGGTAAAGGTCGATGGTCAACGAATCGACCTTCACATTGTCGACCATCCGATAGTCCGGGCTCTTGGCTTGAGCAGGCGCTACGGCGAAGGCCATTATGAGCATTGGCATCAACACGGCCAGCACTAAAAGTTTCACTAGGTTCTTAGCGTTCATGTCTAGTCATCCCCCTTAGGATGCCTTATCATCGGTCTCAATCGGTATATACTGATGGAGGCCATTTCAAGAAATGAAAATAGCGGAAGAGATCCGCGAAACTAACGGGATTGTGACAAAACCCGCGGAGCTGGAATGGTCTGAAATCTAGAATCCAGTATCATTGCTGGTCAGAAACAATTATATCCCAAGTAGTGTTCCCTGTCAATACATTGGGCTGGTAGATCAGCGGAAGATCGCTGCCTTCGCAAGGCAGAAGCCGGGGGTTCGAATCCCCCCCAGTCCACCATTTTCCTGGCTAACCTCGATTCCTCCCTTTTTCGGGAGAAACACACTGGCCTGATATGCTGCATAGAGGTCTTCTGCAGCGTTCATATCCTCGAAATCTAGACCGAGGTACTTCATTGTCGTTCTTGTATCGGCGTGACCGAACTTCCTTGCTATGAGCTCTATCGGCACCTTTGCCCGATACATCATGCGACCGCAGGTCCTTCTTAGATCGTGGTTGGAGAAATGGAATCCTACCCGTTCCCCGATCTTGTTCAGGATCTTCTCGATGGCGCTCTTCTGATAGGCATGCAGTTGTCCGTTCCGCTGATAGATCAGCAGCTTATCCGGAACGACTACCGCCTTGTTCTTTTTCCTCGCCTTCGCGATCTCCCGGTCCCTTATCTCAAGGTACTCTTCGAGAACTGCTATCGTCTCCGGATGCCAGTTGATGTCCCTGGGCTTTCCTCCATACCTTCCCTTACCTAGAAGGTGAACGGAATTGATCCGTCCGCTGGAGAAATCGCTGGCCTTCAGACGTATGAGCTCGATCCGTCTCATTCCGAGGTCTAGCTCGCAATGGACTATCATCTTCTCAATCCCCCGAACATTCATCTTTACTGTCATTGCTTGCTCATCCGTCAGCCATCTTACCCTTGACGATCTTAGGTTCCCGAATCCTATCTTGATCTTTGCTACCTCTTGATTACCAGTCCATTTCAGGAAACCCATCAGCATGGATACCATGTTCGCCTTGTACCGCTCTGATCTCCCGACTAGGAAATCATTGCGAATGTAATTAATCTCGGGCCTTCCCATCTTTCGAGGGTTCAGCTCGAGCTTGGCATCCTGTAGGGCTTGAAGGATGGTCTTTAGAGCCCATTTGTAGTCACGGATCGTGACCTCGCTCCTATTCCCATCCCTTAGCTCTTGCAGATAGGCATCTAGCTCCCTGCCGAGGGAATACCATGCCGTTGGCATTAGTTCCCCTCAAAGACATGATAAACAGTGTGAGATACAAATTCTCTCGCTCCCGACCTACCCCCGTACCCCTTTCTTGTTAACTTGTTAACTATTTGGGATACTGGCAAGCGAGTTAGGACGAGGTAAATCACGTTTTTCGCCTTCTAACTATTTTGAACCCTGTTCACTGGACGATTTCGTTCTGTCGCCGAATTTTTGCAAATTGGACCTATATGCCAGTTCGAATTGCTCAACGTTTTTGAAGAAAGAAAGATTGCCGGTTCCTGGTTCAGCAACAAACCCCATGCCTTTCAAAAGGTTGGTGACAGTTCGGGTCTTTACCTCTTCGTTGAAATTGTCTCCAGTCTGCTTGAGATCGGTGTTCAATTGGTCGGTTACATTCCTGGTGCTAATATCCACGATAGCTTTCGCTCTCATTTTATCCTTGGTCAACGGCTCCTTTTCGATGGTTGATTGTTTCTCTACCTTCTTGAATTGTGAATTAAACTCGGATTGAAGGGCATAAAAGACCCTAGCCGACATAGAATCCTTGAGCTCGGCACCGGAAACTCCTTGAGACCGGGCAATGAAGGAAACAATATCATTTTGCCCTCCCGCTATCAGGGCAGCCGTTAAAATGCTCCTTGCGTTGTCCTTCGATCTGTCTTCCAGTTTTATTGTCGTGCCGTCCAATTCGATTGGAGCACTGATCTCCTTGTTCACCTTCTGGAGGTATGAATCAAAGTCGATCTTCCCCGACAATACCCTGAGCCTTAACGATAATAACCTAGTCCTCAGGTCTTCGCTCCCATCCAGATCTCCCCGTTCCTTCAGCTCTATTTCCTTGGGTTTCTGGAGCATCGTTATGATAAGCGAGCGGTTCTGGTTGTCATCATCGGGCAGCTTATCCCGTATGCCAATCAGCATCGGTGAGTACAGGTCGTAAAGGTCAACTCCCCCATTCTCGTTCACTCTCGGGACACTGTAGCCTTTCTGATACCCTCCATTGAAAACAGCTGCCATCTCCAGCTTTCTTTCCTTTGGTATCTTCTGGTATTCGTCCTGAAAAACCGTTATTCGGTAGGACTGGATAAGACGGAAGAGCGCCGCAGGGGTAGAATCGATAAGTTTTGCCCCCCGGTAAGTCAACATCTGAAGAGTCTCACCGCAGCAGGATTTTCCTACAGTGGTCGTACCGACGATGATCACTCTAGGGGAGATCTCGAATTGGTCGAAAATCCAAGAAAATATCACCCAGGCAGCTAGCGTCGAATAAGCTGACTCATCGCTGAACCAAACCCGTTTTCTAATGAATTCGGTAATATCTTCCAATAATTTCGGGTCTGGCTCTCTCATATTAGGGCGAGATGGAAGGGGCCAACACATGCTGGAGAATTTACTTTCCAGTTGATGAGCCAGTTCCTTATTCTCTTTTTCCCATTCGATAAATGACCTGATTGGGTTATCCTTGAAGGATGGTATGACAAAACCTAATCCGTTATTGGGGTCTTGAAATGGCTCTGCATCGAAGATTTGTTTTGAGTAGATCGGTTTCTTTCCTTTTTTGCTAGTTGAAGATTTGTCGGTCGGGGTTTCGTCCTGGAACGATGGATTATCCTGCTTCAATGGGCATTTCTTCCAGTCGCAGACCTCTTCCCCGAAAGTCTCCTTGATGGGACCGCAGCCGGGATGGTTGGATTTCTCGCCTTTGTAAGCCGATTTGAGGGTTTCCAGGCAACCCTTTTCGAGCTCGTTATCATACCCCTGGCACTTGTGAGCATAGGTGACCATGTCCTTTTGCGCTTTAGCCTGAGGGACATCCATCAACAAGTTGAACCGGGCAATCCGATAGGCTCCAGGATTCCTGAGCCCCTCTTTCATCCCTTGCATCAGATGATAGTAACAAGGGATTGCATCCAGTTCAGAAACAATGGAGAGAGGTTGAGAATCATCTTTTTCTGCCGATTCTATGAATCTCTGTATCTCCCCGTTGATCAGCTCGGACAATTCTGTTATATCCCATTGGTGAATTGATCCGGTCCAAGGCATCTGGAACTTTATGGTGTCCTTGGTCGGTCTTTCTTCGGGAATATCATCGATCCATGTTTTTCTGCTGCCGTTGTCCCTTAATGAACCGAACTCCCTTATCATATGGCCTTTCCCGCTTGGGTATGATCTCCAACTGATCGCTGAAGGGTCTAGCCCTGCCAGTTTGATATCGATTCCAGAGTCGTTGATAATCAGGTCATAAACAGTTTCCCTCATGATCTTGAGCGGGTCTATCTCGAGCTCCTGGACCTTATCAAGCAGGACCTTATTGATTTTCAGAGTACCGGCATCAATGAAAACATGGACATGGATACCTTTTCCTCCAGACCATCCGGAGATATACGGAACGGCCTCGCTCTCTAGGTAAGAGATCAGCTTTCTGGCCTCGACCTTTAGCACATTCCAATCTTTTTGGTCGAAATCGAATACCAGCTCATTTGGCAAGATCGTTCTGGCGATGATGAGTTGGGTCTGGTTGCCTATAATGGGCATCCAGCGTCCTCTCAGGTCCGGCGAATATTGGACCATGATGGGGCTCTTGAACTTGGTCGAAAGATGGCCGAGCTCGTTTAGCCAAATCTGTTGGTCCTTGATCACTTTGGCGTTTAGATTATCATCAATAGGGGGAAGGTCGGTCATGTTAAACCTCCCATTGCGATCATGCGACGGGCCTCCGGGCTCCCCCATCGATAATACTTCCAAAAGAATCCGTCAAACTCATTCGACGGTAGATGGGTTATGAACTCAACGAGCTCGTCTTGGTCTTTAGCCCAACCGTAGGCTACCCAACAGTAGCTATACCCGTTCGGTACGACTTGAAGATTGTTTCTTTTCTTGGTTGTGCATCCTTCCCTTTCTGACATGATTGAACCTCCTTTTTGAAAGAATTTGTTCGCCTTCCTGTTCCGCTTTTTTTCTACCCTCCACAGAGCCGTTTTTATACACAAAACTCCTGGACTTTTTCTCCATTTTCAGGCGGCTTTCGACGGTCTTTCCATCGCAGTATGGCATTGATCACCGCAATAGCAAAACCAGAGGTCAAAGGCAAGTTGTTTCACCCCTCGAGCTCGTGTTGTCGATGATCTTCATAGGATCACCGCAAAAGCGATCCCAATTCCCAAAACCGCCCCTCCGCAGCCGAACAACAACCGCAATCGTCTTCCGATTCCGGTGACTCCGAGCAGCAACATCATACCGGCGCTTGTGGTCGCCATCGCTGATAGGATGACAAGAGCGAATCCGGCCGGGCCGGTCGAGCCGAGGAAGATGTCGGGAAGTGGCATTATTGCTCATTCCTCTTCTTTTCCTCTTCCTTTTCCTCATCCCCATCATCTTGGAGTTTGTACAATTTCACTCGGCGAAAATATGAATGTCGAACGAGGGCCAGATGTGGGTCCGTCTGTTTCGGGATACCCGACAGGGTTAGGTCTGGACCGAGTCCCAATTGTGATTCCAAGTCGGTTTGGCACTTTGAGGAACAATAAATCGGAATGAAATCCCTCGAATTCACCGTGATTGAAAACTTTTTCAAGCATCCTGGACACTTGCGGGTTAGCTCAATCGAGGTCATTGTGCCACCGCCTTTATCTGGTTCTCCGTCGCCTCTGCTCGTATTCCCTGCACCACAAAAACCCGTGCCAGGGTTCTTGGAGGCAGGTCTTTCCTTTGCGCCACCCGATTAAGCTTTTCAATGTCCTCCGGGTCGAGGCTTATCGTATACGGCACCTTTGCCATAGACATTAGAAACTGTTATAATCTAGATAAATTATTAGCAATATCTTGATAACAATAAATTGATAACAAAGTTGGTGAAAAATCATGTCCAGTATTCTTCTTAGCCCGAAAGAAAAGAAATTTCTTGAAGAAGCAAAGTATAGATACAATTTACCTGCGACTCCAAGTGAAAGAGTATTCATTTCAAGGCTGGATAAAAAAATAGAAACGAATCTTCCATCCTCCATTATTGATTTCTTGGTAGATCTGAGTCTCGTATCCAATTATTATTCCTATAAAAATCCTGAGATCAAGAATGAAATGATAGAAAGTATGGTGCAAATTTTTTATCCCACTTATGTGGCGAGCATGATACAAAACTGGATGCCAAAAGATGCTAAAATGGAATTATTGAGGATTCTTATGGAGCAGAATGACCCCCGAGAGATTATGGGTGTCTTCACAAGATACCTTAATGATTGTGAGTTTCATGACTTTGAAGACCCGGAAAGGGAGATTCTGGTCCTCGAAGATGATAAGAATAAGATTGTCTCTGAGATGATGGATTTCATTAACTTAACATCGGACAAGGATTGTATTTACAGAGATGAAAGACCACTCTATACTCATGATCGAGAAAGAATCAATGTAATGTATTTTGTGTCAAAAGAAGCTAGAAAAAAACTTGCCCTAATTAACTCAGATTCATATTCAGGCGAGATCAAATATGCTCCAATCGAGATTCGTAATGCTCTCGGCAAACGATTCGGAGTAACAATAATATTTAGAGTCAATTGGATAAAAGCGGTATTGATATCACTATTCAATGTTGATCTGGATGGCAGCAGGTGGTGGGATGAATTGGAAAGGGGAAGGTTCGGAATAATAAGACGTGGAAGATTTCTAGAATATCAAACAGTAGTAAGAAGTGAGAAGGACATTATCAGCAGAATTTTCAGGGTAATCTCTGATTTATGCAACAACGGCATCGAAATAGGGTCACCGAAGTTAATGTTTCAATATACGGTTATTAAACCGGATTTTAATACCGCTCAGTTCTTCGTTGGTAGGGGAAGACCAATTAAGACGATAGGAGGAAAAGAAATAATTCCATATGATGAAAAAAACCCATTCCAAATTAGATTGGAGAAGGAGATAAAACGGGCAATCGAGGCATTAAATGAACAAGGAATTATAAAACGTAAACGTGGAATCAAACCGAACTATTTCATACCCACAGATTCACTAAAGGCGATTAGAGATTCGGGTGTTTTTCATAAATCTCCCGATGACGTCACAGAAAAAAATGTTGCATTATTGCCAGGAGAGTTGATGATAACCTTTGATCACCTTATTCAGGAAATTGATATCAAAGAATGAAATTACCCTTTCTTAATGAATACCTGGCCTTTTTCACCCTCATAGAATAGGATGTGGTCACCGTCATTAATGCCCATCAGATCGGCCGCATCTTTTACCAAGCTGATCCGCAACTTGGAACTGACCTTCGATGACCCAAGGAATTTCATTTCTGACTTGGTTTCGGGCATAATACCTATATTGGAGATAATGGAGAAATATACATATATCCTTTCCCCCTATATTGTCGCAATCTCCAATATAGGAGATAACATGAGGTAATGACATGGATTGGAAAAACAATGATTGGCCTATCTATTGCGAGACTAGCCTGGTATTGGAGCTCGACGTTGAGCATGATCAAGAGGACCTGGAAAAGCTGAAAGAGGAATTGAAGCAAGGCATTCTCGCTTGGGCCAGGGAAAAGAAGCGGAACGAGCATGTAATGAGGGTTAGGGATATTGTCATGAAAGAGACGGTCAGGGATGACTATGGCGTGATCCAGAGCCATATCGAGACCGTGAACGCTAGAGCGAACAATATTGATAACATAGCAAAACCGAATCGGCAGGAATTCAACCCCTTAGTCAATATCAAGGTCGAGATTGGCCGAACTGTCCCCGATTCGGTGGCCAATGAGATCATGGAAGAAATGGACCAGGAGCGGGAGATCATCCACAGTATCCTTGAAACCGTCAAGGTCGAACGGGTCGAAATCAATTAGGAAACAATAAAGCTGGTTTGGACGGTTTCTAGAACGTCCGGACCTTTCTTTTCTCTGAAAATGTCAAAGGTGACCCGGCCGTTTGCACGACCGGCCGGATCGGGGGTTCAATCCCAATAGTATAATATAAATCGTTATTATTAAATGTATCACATTAACACATCTTCACTCGATTGCTTAGATCGATAATGGACTTTAATCAAGATATGTGCAACGATTTGAGAATTGCTATTCTGGCTGCAATAGATGTTCTGTGGACAAGTCTTGCATTTGTCCGAAATGCAGGTAAATAGGCCATAACAGCTAGGGACAGTGACGGGGACTGGCCCCCGTCCTGTCCATGGGGTACGAATGGTCTGAACCGCTGGCATGATTTGGTAATGTGTTTCAGGTTAATAATAATGATGTTAGCTTAACAATGGAAGTGAATAAAAGGAAAAGATTTGGTGTCACCTTCTCAAAGGATTGATTAGGTACTGGAAAGATAAACACGGATCATGCCACTTGTGACAGCTGTCCCAAATGGAGTGCTCACCTTAAGACTGTAGGATGTGGTCTCTCCCGGCGCCAACGAGACATCCTGAGTTTGTCGATATGTGTTCTGACCTTCAGTAATGTCCACATGAATGTTCTTCGATCCGATCGCATCTCCAGTATTGGTCACTTTGACTGTTACTGTTGTTGCCCCCAGGACGCTTTGGGAATATGTTGAACTCACTACCTGCAGATTCGGCTTGGGACCGATCAAAGCAGATCCCCCATCGTTCCCTCCGGGTCGCACTGCGAGAACGACCAACAGAATGACGATAATAATTGCGACTATAGCTATTACGCCGATTATCAGGCCTCTTTTTCTCTTCGGTTTAGGGGCCGGTTGTTGATAATACTGTGGCGGCATTTGTTGATATCCAGGTGGCGGCTGTTGATATGTAGGTTGTTGCGGTTGCTGCTGATATGGACCTTGGTTTGGTTGGTTTAATTCCTCGTTCCCCATTTAGATCTCCGACGATTCTAGTCGGTCATATATCCTAAAACTATGTTCAAAATTATCAATTGTGAAACGATTCTTCGATGTATCTAACGTTACATAATACTCTATTTTGTAACATTATCTTCATTCCATAAGACCTGGGTTATATACTAACTCAGTTTGTTTGTATCGTTATGTTACATTATTAATACTGTTTGTAACAATATCTACCTGGGAAGTACAGACAATGAGAGAGGGAATGCGATCAAAGGATGATGCTCTGAACGACCTCGAGCTCGATACTTTGTTGAAGGCGGCAGACCCGGACGATCCAAGGGAGGCTTTGATTATCCTTCTCGCCGGTGATCTCGGACTCAGGGAGGGGGAGATCTCCGCTTTGAGGTCCTCTTGGATCAACTTCCAACGTGGACACATCATCATACCCTCGAAAAGCGAACAGGGATGGACTCCTAAGCGTCCTGACAGCGCTAGGACCATTCCGGCCTTGAAGATGTCTCCGAGAGCGTGGGAAGCGGTAAGAACGTACTTCACGGCCCATCCCTCGCTCGATATGACCCGCATGACGGTCTATCGGATAGTGCAGAAGGTCGCATTGAGGTCAGAGCTCAAGAGGAAGATCTATCCCCATTCATTGAGGGCGACAGCAGCGACACGACTTGCTTACAAGATCACTAACCCGGTCATCCTTTGCGATCTGTTCGGTTGGAAGCAGCTCAAGATGGCCGAGTATTACATCCGGAGAGCAGGGGGAAGGGCCGAGCTCGAACTTGATAAGATACTTTGAACTCACATTGCATTCATAATGGCATTCTCCTGCAATTGAGCCATGGACCTGACCCAATCTGTGTTTAATGCATAGCTACCAGAATAATATTCGAGTTGATTCATACAAACTACATTGTTTTCTCTAAAAAGAATCGAGTATACATGAGGCTGGGATGAAGTAGACGACGCTTGATACATGTCATCCCCCAGTCCGCTATTAGTAATATGGGCCATTGGAACGCTCGAACTGGATGAGACGGTGGTTGAAACGAAGTTTTTAGCATCATCTATACTGTAGAAAACGATGGCTGCGGATCCAAACATAGCTCCGCTCGAAGATTGTTGAGAGTACCCATTATGATATGTTACGATAGATGAACTTCTTGCCGATACCACACTAGGCATGGATGCGGTTGACTCGTAAGTCCACCCAGATGGCATCATACCGGCATTCGCTGTAAAACTGCTTGATGAATTTGTCAACAAAGTCGTGTTATCAGCTGAACCTTTGTTCGTAGGCGAAAGAACAACCAATGCAACAATGACCAGAACAACGGCAATCGCCACTACCGACACACCAATAACAACTTTTCGACTTCTCTTCTTGACCGAGGGTTCTGAAATATAGGGCTGTTTCGGTTGAGTTTGCACCGGTTGGCTGCTCGAATCTACTGTTGATTGGATTTTCTTTCCACACTTGGGACAAAACGTAGATTCCATTTCAAAGGAAGATCCGCAATCTGAACAGAATTTTCTAGGAATCTGATCTGTATTCTCCATATCTCCACCACGACGCCTGAAAACGGCGTAATATGTGGGAGTTTGTGCAAGAGCTTAATGGTTGGCCTTGGTCTTGAAATGTGATAATGAAATGGAAATCATACTGTCTCATCGTTCATCATTCATTTCTTTCCCTTCATCAATTGACTTCAATACACTTCAAAGGATTGCGTGAGAGCCGTATACGAAAACTATCTTCTCTCCATTAATCTTCCAACGACCTTTGATATCGCCCTTTGCCTCGACTTTTACGATGTTCTCAGCCCCGCATTCAGGGCAGGGTATCTCTTCCCATTCTCTGCTCATGATCACCCGGACCAGGCATCATATCTAATCCGTTGCTTTGAGAGATGAGTGAAAGTGCCGTCCCTATACCATATAGGCGGCGCTTTAAAACGTAAAACATTACCGACCCAGTCTGATATCCTCGTTTTTTCTGGTTAAGTAACTATTGGTTGGAATAGTGTTGTCCTGTTTCCCATATAAAGGCGGCGCAGAATATGGAATAGAATATCAATCCAGACTGGGACCTCCATATTCACTTGATAAATACTTACCCTAATATCAAACGGATCGGGTTTCCAATCCTCTATCATATAGGGAGGCTGCCAATTGCCAAAGAACTATAGCCAGACATCAAGAACGGATGGAAGAAGTATATTAGTTTGAGCTGACCGTTTTAAAAAGGGGTATGGAAACAGGGACCGCCTCGAACGTCATTATCATTGACTGGCTAGGGTTAGGTAGTGGATGGTAAAGGGGCCGGAATAGATTGGGATAACCTCGACCGGGGATCGGAGCAGGTCCTTGATATTATTGAATAATACATTAATAATCTGGAATAGGTTTTGATTAGTGATTAGGGCCACCATATATAGGGGCAGTTATTCGTTTCGGATCTAAAAGAAAGAATGTGGCCGGGCATGGTTGGGATGATCGGGAGCCGATGAATTGGTTTGGATCGTTCTTTTATTCTCTAAAATGTAGCCTGTACTATATATTGTGGCGCCTGTGCATTGTAAAATACAATTCCAGATTATTATGAATGATACAAAATAGACTATGATGGAACAACCTCGAAAGACAAAGTAAGACGAACATGAGTACTCATCATTATTGAAGTATTCTGATATAATATCAATAACACAAATATTTACATAACAACACTTATTCAAACCACAGGGGAAAGGATGTTTAGGAGAGCATGTTCAACTAATCGAGAATCAATTTATGGTGTTCATGGATTTTCAATTATTGGAGATAACTTACAAGCCAATACCATTGGATCTGGATTTACTATAGCTCCGGGTATCATAGTAACGGCTGGTCATTTAGTCCATCTTGATAGCGATGCGAAGAAGAGCATCCAAACGAGTTTTGATGTGATTAGGTCTCCTGATATTGGGCAAGGGACTGAAAAGGCAGAATTTATTGCCGAAGATTCAGAGTATGATATAGCCTTGCTAAAGATTGTTAATCCAAGATCGGCTAAATTTCTTACTTTGGAACCTAATAAAATACAGACTGGTACGAATTGCGGCTCTCTAGGATTTCCACTATGTTCTTTTGACAATAATGGATTCCACCTTGTCGAACGTTTTCAAGGATCTTATGTTTCCTGCTATTCTCAAGGGATTTCACCAAAGGGGAAACCTGTTTATCAATATGAAGTCGATTCGTTGATGTATAAAGGTTCGAGTGGATGCCCTGGTTTTCTAATGAGCGGGGTTGTTATTGGTATGCAGAGCAGCTACCAGATGAATCGGGAAGGGCAGGATGGCAAAATGTCACAACTAGCAATCTCGAACTGGGTACCATCGATGGAAATTATTAGGTGTGCTAAAGCTAATGGAATTAAAATTGGAAAACGGTAATTTATCCAGCATCGAATCAACTCGAATAAGACTCTGAATGATTGTTCGACTTCTTTTTTAATCCTTGGAGGTACTAAAGAATCACACAAGACCAGAACAGTTTCGTGCCGTTCTCCCTACTGTTCCTTGGAGCCAGCATCATTCCCGGAACAGTAGGAACAGTAAGAACAGTAACTTACAACTTCTAAAGAGAAAAGAAAAAGACTGCAAAGGGTTTGGCAACCCCAAATTACACGAATTATCGTTATTGATCTGAAATCACGACTTACTGGATGCCCGTTGTTTCCAGTCCGGGCAGACCCGCCATTATTCCTATTATCTTACGTAAATTACTAGGGTTATACCGATATTCCGTTTTTCCTGGCCAATTTGATTATGTCCATGGAAGGAATCCAAAGAGACATTGTCACTCGATCGTTGTCCACCGGGGCAAAATTATCTTTGCCACCACGACTTAACATACCAAATACTCTTGAATTGGAAAGGAAACCTGGACATCCACTTGAGCCCTCAAACATCATTGATTCACATTCATAATAATCAATAATTGATCCATTTTGCGATGCTTTTTGATAACATGCCGAGATATATGACCCCTGAAACCTCTCTAGGAAATTTGCCTGATTCCCCTTTTCAGTTTTTACTAAGTGACTTAATGGAAAGCCTAATGAACCACAACTTGCCCCATTAGGTGCTCGGGAAGGTTCTAAGATAAGAAATTCCCTCGATCTAGGTTCTTCTATCCTCAATAATGCAATATCGTGATCGAGATCTTGTGCGATAAAACTTACTTTTTCAAATGGTTTTTCCATATCAGGTAATCTGATAGTCAAAAGAACTGGCTTCTCGGAATCTTTCATTTCTGTATCGTGATGAATTACATGAGCGGCGGTAACTAATATTCCCGGGGCTATTGTAAATCCCGACCCGAAAGCATGTGTGTATAGATCATTTTCACCTTTTATGGGAACGCAAATTCCGTAAACAGAATCTCTGGTTTCTTTGTACGCATTTCTAAACATGATAGATAGACTGGATACAATTCGAAGTATCAAACTTGTACCTCATATTACTGACTTTGTTATTAGGAATTCTTACACGATCTCCGCTCCCGGTTTGGACCGTCTATTCGGATTTACCAATTTTGTTAACTCCTAACTCCTATCTAACTGGGTTTTTAACTTTGTCATCCAGCATTAACAGAATTAACTGAATAGTTAGATAGTTAGAAGAAAGAGGGAGTAAGATAGATAAGAAAAATTGGACAAATAATTAAGGCAAGATATCTCGTAGCATTCTTAGGTGTGAGTCTTGGGGAAGACATACAAGGACAAGAAAGGCTATATTAGGTGGAGCGACAGCGGGAAGCTGGTGCATAGGACCGTGGCCGAGAACATGATCGGAGGTCCGATAGGAAAGGGAAGGGTTGTCCACCACAAGGATGGGAACAAGAGTAATTTCAGAAAAGGCAATTTGTTGGTTATGAGTAGAAGCGAACATTCATCCCTTCACGCTAAGAAAAAGAAACATTGGTTCTGGTAAAATAAAAAAATTGAAAATGGTTTGCGACGGTTTGTTATTCCGTTTTATCTCTCAAACCCTCGGCGGGGCTTTTCCTGAATTAGGGAGAAATCGGTCGTTAACCAGTCGGTTTTATGGAGGGTAATCCCCCCCAGTCCACCACTACGCATATCCAGAAATATATTTTTGAGATTCAATAACGGGTCTCTGTGTTTTTATTGAATCGGACTCTTTGTAGGAGTCCTTGAGCTGTTTGCCCGCGACATTTGTCTTTTGGCTCGATCTCACGTTCGGCTAAGGACTGGTTTCTTTTTCGAAAGAGTAGAAGTCCACCGCTTCATCCCCTACCACCCATGCATCGTGTCCAGGAGGGATGTCTATCACATCACCAGGGACTACGTCGACTTCCTGTCCATCGTTAGCCCTGATCCGGAGGCGACCCTTGATCTGGATAGCGAAGTGGTGGAGTTGACAAGTGGCCGTGCCAGCGAAAGGGCTGACATCCTTCGACCATTTCCAGCCGGGTTCGAAGGTATATTTGATTGCCACGAAGTCCCCTATCTTCACCCTCTCCGCTCTGGTCAATGGTGGTGTCATTACGGAGTCTGGTTTGTTGAAGTTCTTCTTCTCGATAGTCATGTAAATTCCTTAGTATTCGCTTGACAGTTCTTGGTATTAGAATAATCGTTCGATTGGTGAACCGAGTATGTCATTAAAGGGCGGAAAGAAGAAGTCAAGAGGAAAACAGAAAGACGAAGGGATTGTTATCCTTCTAACCCTCTTCAAGAGTGAATTTCCCGACCCTGGGCAGAATTGATGGTCGGCCATTCGGAGTTGTTGGTCGAACACCGACCTTGTCCACTTTTTGTTCTTCTATCTAATGCCTACTTCAAACGTTCTTCATTCCTCTCTTCGCAAGAAAAATGAATGCGCGATGGCGATCGCCGCCCCAACGGCCCACTACGATGAGGGAAGAGACCTTGTTTAAGCTCTATGTCTGACCATCACCTCGGGGTGCCCTGGCAGCGTGTCTGAATAGAACACCTAGCAAGATCCCGGAGACTATCAGCGTTATCCAATCTATGGTGATAACAAGCACCTCAAATTGGACAGCATCATGGCCTGCTAATGTAAGACCGATAAAAGATCCGGTCGCCAAGACAAAACCAGCAACAAAAAGAAATCGAATAGAACGTTGCAGCCTTCCTTCATTGAAGAGCGGGGCCAGGGCAAGGAACGACGTGCTCATCAATATGTAGGCTAGGGACTCAATACTCACGAATAGGCCGTGGGGATTGTACTGGGTAAAGAGAGATAGGCCTTCTGTCTCTCCTGCTAAAGTACTAGGCAAGACCACGGTCCATTGAATGAAAAAATCAAGCATAAGCATGGCCGCACTGATTGTGGCAAATGATAGTGCGATTTGGCTGAAGAGCTTCTTTTCATTCGATGCGTTGTGATGGATGAATGCTACCAGCACCACGAATAACGGCATAAGTAAGAATGCTGGGATGAGCCATAAGTAATCGGCTTGGATGTACGAAGGAGTGTAGGGATAGGGATAAGTGTACGATAGAGTGCCAAGGAGAGCGAGCGAGAAAGTTACGGTCGTTAGTACAGCAGTAAGGGACGCAAGCCAGAATCCGATTCGGTTCTTTTCCATCATCATGTCTATATCTCCAACTCAGTAGTCCACAAGAAGCACATGATATAATATTTAAATCTACTTCGATTTATACGACTTCTTTTCTTCCTGGACATAGATGATAGATCAAACACTGAAGAACATCAAAATGGAATCTCCCCGATTCGGACCGAATGACCGAGGAGGTATTTCGACATCCATTTAATAAAAGATAATGTCGTCGGATGGCTGACACCTCAGATCTATTTTACATTTATTTCCTATGCCACCGTCTTCGGGTTCTAGTTAAAGCAAGGCAGTTCCAAGCGAGACTTTGAACAGAAACAACATCGTTTCACATTACGGAACGATATATTTTCAGATACATCGTGATTGGCGCAGATGAGTAAGACGTGTTCCTTTTTATATTGCCAGATAATTCTTGAACAGAAACTCCGAAATATTGAAATGCAATGAATGATAGCAGTATCTCGATGGGGTGTCGAACGTTGTCTATTCATTTACTCATCGAAGATAGGATAATCTCTTTCATCAAATCGAATGACGAGTTGGCCATTATCGCAGACCATTCCAGAATATATTTCAGGAATTTAACAAACGTTTTGTGCACCGGAACCAGTTTCCTGTACGGGCATTGGATAAGGTCATCACTGTTCCGACATGTTTTCAGGATAAGGATGCCTCGGACCTCGTACATCAACAGACGGTGTAAATTCAGAGGTCCATTCAGGAATCTGACCATAGGCGATCATTCAATAATCGGCAGCAATGCCGCTTTGGATTTTAGAGATAAGATCAGCATAGGCAATAATGTCAACATCGGCGATTATCTCAAGATCTTCACAATGGAACATGACATCGACGATCCAGAGTTCGGGGCAACGAGGGGCCCGGTAAATATTGAGGATTGGGTCTACATCGGGGCGGGAGTGACCATTCTTGCCGGAGTCACCGTCCAGGAGGGGGCAGTCGTTGCCACCGGAGCGGTCGTCACGAAGGATGTTCCCGCATGGACCATGGTCGGCGGTGTCCCGGCCAAATTCATAAAGGACAGGAAGGTCAACAAGTATACGATCAACACTCGTTGGAAGATGCCGTGGCGGTGACCATTCTTTATTGATTTATCCTAAGTGATTGGCTGGATCCCCTTGGTCCTTCACTCTTTTTCGTTCAACATTACCAGGCAAGGGAAATGCCTGCATCGAACGATTTCCATCATCGAGCAGGAAAAGAAAAGGAATGGTCAAGGAACGAACCGGAAGTTACTGAACTGCCACATGTCGCTCTCGTGGTTATTTTCCTGGTTCTCCTTGAAGTAGACCTTCCTGTTCTTAAGCGGGGTCCAATCGGATCGTACGGACACGAACTTCCCCAGGTAGGGCATTGAGATCCTGAGCACGAAATCGTGGGGAAGGTCCTCCGGGGTGCACAGGCCCTTCCGGGGGTTCTCCATCATCCACATGACCGCGGATACTATTCCCAAAGCCACTTGGACGGTGGTCGCGTTCTGTTCCGGAACGAGCTCTCTCGCCTCTTCGACGGTGAGGATGCTTCCGCACCACCATGAGCCGTACTCATGGCCCATCAGCAATGCGCCTAGGATGTCCTCTCCGGAGACGATCTCTTCTTCCTGGAGAATTCTCAGTTTGGGCTGCATCTCATAGTTCCGGCACCTGAGCTCGTGGAGCGAGACCAAAGTGTCGTTACACGGCATGTAGGCATAATGAACGGTCGGCCTGTAAACGGCCTTCCCATTCTCCCAGACGGTGAGCTTGTCCGATAATCCGAAGGCCTCACCATGCCTGATGGCCATCCCCACGATCTCGCAGTCCGGGACCCATGACCTAACCCAGGTGTTCATGCCCATCTGTGCGAGCATGATCTGATTCCTCGGCCCCACCGATGGGACGAAGGCCAGTGGCGGCAGGGTCTTCTCATGCGTGCCCCAGCCCAGCTCGGCCGGAGCAACCCCTTCCTCTCTCAATCCCTCTATGCTCCATGTCCCGACGAACTCGTCCACCTTTTTAGGATTGTTCGTGACCTGAGTGTCCCTTTCCGAGCAGTGGATGACCTTGACATCCAGGAGCCTCGACAATTCTGCGAAATTGTTTGCCTTCACAAGCTTCCGCAGGTGCTCTGCTTCATTCTGGTCCACTTTCTTATCCGCTATGAGCCTCTCGGAAATGTCGACCAGGGCTTGCTTCACAAAATGGGAGATAAGTCCCGGATTTGCACCGTGATCGATGACCGCGGTCGGTCCGCCGATCCAACCATCTGTCATCTGCCTCAGACGCATCTGCCGGTTATAGAGCGACTTTTCAAGGGGGTTCTTTGACTCTATTTCGGCGGCCGAGTCCCAGACCTCCAACGAGGTGTTTACGAACAGGACTGCGTGCTCATGGCACCACTTGATCATGGTGGAGGTATCGATGTTCCAAGCCAGATCTATAAGGAGCCCGCCGGGAGGCAGATGCTCTGAAAGGACTGATTCGATGTTCTCAGGCGTGATCATCTGTTTACGATATCTCACACCTAGGTTGGTCCATTTTTTCAGGGCGGAGGCCTTGTCCTCAAAGTCAATTATGGTGATATTTTCGTACGGAATGTTGATGTGCTTCAGAAGAACAGGAAGCGTGCACCGTGCGACGGAACCGTACCCCACGATCAGAACCTTACTATTGAACTCCATCATCGATGAAAATCCTCTTTGACTTGGATGAGAATAAATCCAAGAATGTAAAGTTTTCTTAGATAGAAGGGTCATTCCAGGACCTGCTTGTTCGAGATCACCTGCATTTCAATGAGGTTTCGAGCAGTTCATGTTCAGCACCAGTGTATTCACCGCCAGTAAAATGGGTCAACAATTGGAGAATGGACGGATCGAGGAAGGAGATGATGGAAAAACGGTCAATATCGGCTGCCCATAGAACCTGCATGCCACCGAACTCGTTCGGTATCGCAACATCACATCATTCGAACCCATCCAGGTTCATGGATCGGTGTTCATTCGATTTTTGGATATCTCCTTCGACACGAATATAAGTTAGAATACGCCTCCTACTGAAGGAGGACTCGAAGATGATGGATAATATTCTTCAGACGATCGGGAACACTCCCATAGTCCGTATCAACAAGTTAAATCCTAACAATAACGTCAACATATATGCCAAACTGGAAGGATTCAATCCCACTGGCAGCATTAAAGACCGTATCGCCCTTGAGATGATCCAACAGGCCGAAAGGGAAGGGCGACTGAGACCGGGCAAGACCATCATCGAACCGACATCGGGCAATACCGGCATCGCCTTGGCCATGATCGGAACGGTACTGGGATACGGTGTCGAAATCGTCATGAGCGAGGCCGTTTCCGTCGAGAGAAGACAGATGATAAAGGCCCTGGGAGGTGAGGTCACCCTCACCGATGCCAAGTCAGGCACCGATGGCGCCATCAGAAAGGCGAGGGAACTGGTGGAACAATTTCCGGACAAGTACTTCATGCCGGACCAGTTCTCCAACAAATACAACCAGATCTGCCACTACCGCACCACCGGCGAAGAGATCTGGAGACAGACCTTCGGCAAGATAGATTATTTCGTTTCCGCACTGGGAACGTCCGGTACGATAATGGGCGTGGGGAGGGCATTGAAGGAGCATAACCCCGATATCAAACTCGTGTCCGCCCATCCAGTAAAGGGACATTATATCCAGGGCCTCAAGAACATGGAGGAGGCGATCGTTCCTTCGATATACGATCCATCCAAGATCGATATCACGATCATGGTGGAGACCGAGGCCGCCTATGACATGGCTAGGCGGATCGCCCGTGAAGAGGGTATCTTTGTGGGCATGAGCAGCGGCGCTGCCATGTATGCCGCGGCGGAGACCGCGAAGAAGATAAGCTCCGGCAACATAGTCGTCATCTTCCCTGACCGTGGCGAGAAGTACCTCAGCACCAAGCTGTTCCAGGCATGATCCCGGTAGTCGTGCGAACTTGACAAGCCAGGAGAAATCATTTCCCAATATTCCCAATTGGAGCCTGGCCACTTGTTCCCTGGAACTGTCGATCGGTCTGTGGAAGACCTACGGAGCTTTCGGCCAACATGTACATAAGCATCCAATCATTGTGGCCGGACAAAAAGGTTGATCTATGGATATTCTGACGATGACCCTGATCGCCATCGGGCTAGCCATGGATGCGTTTGCGGTCTCCATCGCCAAAGGAATGACCGTCAAGAAGGACAGAAGGAGAACGGCGCTCCTGCTGGCCTCACTTTTCGGAGGTTTCCAGGCCCTGATGCCGTTCCTTGGCTGGCTGGCCGGGCTGGGTCTGAGAGATATCATCATGGGTATCGACCATTGGATCGCCTTTGCGCTGCTCGGGTTCATAGGTGCGAAGATGATCTATGAATCGACCAAGGCCGAGGAGGGTGATGGCGATGCGGTCACGCTGACGCTGGCCCTGACCCTGGCGGTGGCTACCAGCATCGATGCTTTGATGGTGGGATTGAGCTTCGCCCTGCTGGAAACATCCATCCTAGTTCCGATCCTGATCATCGGGGCTGTGACCTTCGTGCTCTCCCTCATCGGATTCGTGTTCGGTTCAGGACTGGGAAAGCTATTCAGCAAGAAGATAGAGATCGTGGGAGGCCTTATCCTGATATTGATCGGGATCCAGATCTTGGTCGAGCATCTGACCGCATGATCATGGAACCGGCGCTTGGCGGAGGATGGTCGATCACGTAGGGATCCGAACCATGATCGGATCACATCGTTCCGAATCCTGAAGACGGTCGGAAGCCATTTGGTGTTCAAGAAATCATGTCCAAATGTGATGATGATTATTGAAAGATCTTGCGTCGGACATGACAGGCAATCGAAGATGCTAAACACTTCGAGCTCCACTTGCATTTCAGTGAGCTCGTGAAATTGAACGATTTGGAACGAAGGGCCGGGATCGTCCTGCAATCACTGCTGGTTAGGGTCAACCTAGAGCTCATGAACTTCAATGACCCTGACAGAAAAATGGTCAACGGCAAGATCAATCAGATCAAGAACGAAACTGAACTGTCGATGTCGAACACTGCCGCCCAGGAGCTATTCGAGGCCGTCAAGGCAACGGGCAAGATCGAGGGAGATATCGCCGAGGTGGGAGTATTCAAGGGCGGTTCGGCCAAAGTCATCTGTGAAGCAAAGGGTGACCGACGTCTGCACCTGTTCGATACCTTTGACGGTGCACCAGAACCGGATCCTTTTGACAATCTGGAGGTGTCTGAGGAGGACCGGTTCGGCTCGGACCTGGACGCCGTTAGAAAGTATTTGGCGAACTTCCCCAACGTGAATTTTTACAAGGGACTCTTCCCAGGTACATCTGGGCCGGTCAAAGACTCGGTGTTCTCCTTGGTCCATCTCGATACCGGCCTCCACCGGTCGACCTACGATGGCCTGGAATTCTTCTATCCCAGAATGAACCGTGGAGGGCTGATCATCTCACACGATTACAGCTATATGACTGGGGTGAGAAAGGCGATCGATGAATTCTTTCTAGACAAACCTGAGATCGTTCTCGGTCTTTCGAGCTATCAGTGCCTCATGATCAAAATGTAAAGAAGAATCTGAACCGCGCACTTTCAATCGAATTGGAAAAGAATATCAGCGATGACCTGAACTATTAATCCCGGTGATCATGCCATGTTGGTAATGCAAATAGCATCGCACGCAGCCGAAGTATGTCCATCGCATGAAGAAAAGTATAGGCCGATATCGGTGAACTGGTATGAAAAGGTCGAATCGATAGCCGCCAAATACGGTATAAAGTTCCTGGGCAGCTATACCGACCCTTCCATGCATGATATCTACACGATATACGACACCCCCGGGATGGACGTGTTCATGAAATTGGCCATGGAACCGGATATGATGGCCATGTGGCAGTTCAACAAGGGACGGACATTTCCGGTGCTAGATCACAAGGCGACATTGGCCTTGGTAAAGAAATAACCGACAGATGGAGCGATGGCCGCGATAGTGGACCAACTGGGCTATTCAGTCTATGATATGGTCAGTACTATCGAGTGAATCATGAGAAGGGTATCAATTATGTCCTGGGAACGTTCACCGGGAATTAGATACCACCATTCGGGAGCTCTTCGACTATAGTGTGATCTGTCCAGGAGATCGGCCCATTGTCCGATCCATTTCCTGAACGACAATGTTCAAATTACATTTCTGACACGAAGAATTTATCTCATCCGATGTTTCTTGCCCGGCAGGGATTGCCGTTGGGTAAATATGTCAGATGTGGGAGAAAGAAGCTGGGCAGCGGCCTCTGCAGCGAATGCAGCAGCAGAGAACTGATGGAACAAAGACAGAACCGTGTCACATCCATTAAGGCAAACCTCGCCGCTTCCTTTGACGATAAACTGCAGAAGTCGATCGATAACCGGTTCGGCATGACCGAGGCCTCATCTCAGGACCGATTGACCCTAGGAAAGCTTACCAGGGCGGATCGGGAGAAATTCATGAATCTGGTGGCCGGCATCAGCACCGAGAAGTTCGCCTGCAATGTCCCGTCACAGACCGGGGCCGGCTACGAAAGGGGACAGATGGATTGGATCCGGACCATGGAGAAGGGGCATTCCAATGTACGGTTCGCGGACGAAAGGGCCGAGCTTATGAACCAGTGCTATCTCAAGGCTGCCTATAAGACGGATGTCTACTGCGGTGCCGCCATCGCCCTCCGGGCGGGAAGGAACGAGGACGCTGCCAGAGCGTTAGAGGAGCTCACGATGTTCGAAGAGGCGGGCCATGTGAGGAAGAAGGCCCTCCACGAACTGAACACCTCCAGAAATGTCTCCGTGAACATGAACCAACTGTTGGACCAAGTTAGACAAGGAGGCCTCGCTCTGGCATACAAGTGTCCAAGCTGCGGCGGTTCGATAAGGATCGACAAGGATTACAACCCGGGAATGAAGATATGCGGATATTGCGGAACGCCATTGGACACCTCGGTCATCGCGTCCCTGATCCAGCACCTTTAGCGGATTCGCCATCATACACCGATCAAACCGAAGACCGGCCTAGAACGTCAAAACCCCTTCCCCTTCCTTTCGCACCAGTTCCACCAGGTCCTCTCCGTCGGATATCTCCACACCTTCAATGAGCATATCCTCATCCATGCCCCTCACCTCCAGGCACATGCGGTCGGCCAGAACCCTACCGCCACCCTTGAGGACATCCCGGACCAGTTCCTCGACCGAGGGCATGTTCACCTCCTTCATGGGATCCGTCTGCCCTTTCTTGGCGGCGTACACCCCATCATTGTGAAGCGCCACTATCACCCTGTGACCGGCGGAGACCCATGAACTGGCGATGAAGAGGCCGGCATATGAGTTCACCCTTCCATAGGGAGCGTGGACTATCTCGATGACCAGGACCTCCATTCAACCGCCTCCGAAGGAAAGGGCCTTATCCGCCCTGGCGAGCATTTCCACAAAACCGTCTATGGAAGTGATATGGATGCCTTCCGCCACCTTTCCGACCGGGTCTTCCCTTTCCTTCGATGGCTCTTTCGGGTCCGTGAAATTGCCCCTTGCCTCCGAGCATGTTTGGCAGCTGTATACCCGTGCACCCTTCTCGATGAGCTCGACGATCCTGGGCCCGACCGGGAACAGTCCTTCCGGGGATTGATGGCTCATCTGGACGAGGACGGCGTCTCCGTAAAGGAATATCTCAACCGAGTAACCCTTTTCCAGGGCACGCATCGCCACTCGGCACATATGGTCGGCATATTGGTTGCCATAGGGGGCGGAGAGCAGCAGGATCGCCAAGGTTCCTTTGCCTACCATGCGATCACCCGATCCGCCCGTTCCATCGCCTCTTCGATGAACATGCCTTCGATGTCCTCTACCACCTCGACACCCTTGGCAAGCTCGGATGGGTCGATACCTCGCGCCCTAAGGTCCCTTCCGCTGGCCCGGACCTTTGCCCCACGGCTGAGCGCACCTTCGATGATGGATGAAGGATGCCCCCGGTATTCCCGACGGCAGTTCATTACCGCGTCACCCAGAAGGAACAGGTTGTCTCCTTTTCCCCGGATGGCCTCGGCGATCCTCCATGACTCCCCTTCCGTGCAGGGCGTTTTCATCAACAGGATGCAGGTCCTCATGAGATCAGTATTGGTTCATAGTCAAGCTCCGGATATTTATCGCTGCGGAGATGAGGGGACAGTCACGTATGGCGCCATAACTAAATCACCGGGCGACGAGAAGTTGATAAGCTATGCGTTCACAAAGGTGCTTGAGGTGTGATTATATGGATGTAGAGAAAAACAATGCCCGGACGACCGGACCTGTGGTCTTCATCGTCGAACCGATCGAGGGGGAGACCTATTCGCCCGAGACCCATGAGCCGATGACCGATGAAGAAGTGATCAGATCGCTGGCGGGATTCGATAACTACCAGAGAATCGGGCCGGTGGATGAACTGATGCCCGACCTGGGAGAGCGGGGTTTCGGTGCTTTCAAGTACTATCCGGCGACCGGAAGGCTGACCCAGGAAAAGGCGATAATCGATGTCCGGCTGGGCGACAACGGAAGCGATGAGGACCTGCAGAGCCTGCTTCATTGGGTGCAATATCAAGGAACGGGAAAGATCGTGGAGCATCTGGCCATCCTGGGCATCGACCCTGCGGCAGAGGTACTGACCATCAATGTGAAGGACAAGGTCACGGTCAGGATGCCGTTGATACTCCTCAAGGCGATGATCTCAAAGCATGAGGAACTGGAAACCATCCGTCTGGGAAAGGTAGGCTGACCTTTCTCCGGTGACCGGCCTACTTCGACCTCATCCGGTTGTTCCGGGGGTTGTGCTCCACCTCTGCCTTTCCTAGATTTTCCAGTATGGGAGGGATGTAGGTGGCGAAACGGCCTCTCAGACCCTTCTTCAGACCATACCAGCCCCCAACCGGGTTGTCGGCCGACCGGGCCCAGGCCTCGACCGTCCCTTCCTTGGCCGGCTTCTGCTCGTCAGCATTGCCAAGCGGCATCCAGTCCCCGTGAGCCCTGAGCATTGACGGGAGATCTTCGAGGCAGCGCAGGTGGTACCTCAGCTCTGTCTTGCCCACGGTAACGACCACCGCCGGCGGGTCAGCGCCCTCATCCCGATAGGTGGAGAATTCGGATTCGCCTGACGGCGTCCTTAGGATCCAGGGATCATCCTTCGTCCCGTTGCCTTTCGCTCCAGACATAAGTGGATCTACGGAGCGACCGGGCTATTAGTTGTTTGCCGGAGACTGGCAGATCGTCGATCAGCGTTCTTGGAGAAGGAGCGAGGGCAATAGAAAAGGATGAAAGATCACGGAAATCCGGCTTTTTCAGTTATCATTGCCGAACCAGGACCCGATAAGGAAGAGAAAGGGTTTCGGCCCGTCGACACTGACGGGCTAAGATCGAGGAGCATCAGGCGAACAGGTACACCCCGGCCTGCAGGTCCGCGATCGATATGAGGACCTGGTCCCCGATCACCTGGTTTGCCAAAAATACCGGATGGCACATCTTCCCGGAACAACCGGCGGCAGTGATGTTGGCTATCGGGAATGCCATGTTGCAGCAGTTCTCCACCATCGTTCCTGTTTCACCCTGACGATATCCGAGGTGTTTCTTGTAGCACTTCGCGCAGTCATCGAAAGATGTGTGGACGACCCCGTTTGCGTCATTTGCCGCAAAGAAGCGCACGGTGGTCCCGCTGACGTCATACTTGTACCAGGTGGCGTTCTCGCCCACCGAGGCTAGCGGGATAGCGACGTGGGTAGAGTTGTAGGTTACCACATTCACCGCCTCATCCGCAGTCAGGAAAGTGAACCTCTGCTTGGCCAGATCGGACTTGGTGAACACTAGTTGGTCTCCGACCACCGACCCGGAAAGATATATCGGGCAGCATCCCATCCCGGAACAGCCCTCCTTGGTGATCGAATCTATGGGGAACGGCATGTTGCAGCAGTTCTCCACCATGTCCGTGCCGTTCTGCCTGTATCCCAGGTGAGCTCCGTAACACATCCAGCATTCATCGAAGGCACAATGGATCGTATCGTTCGCGTCCTTAACCACGAAAAAGCGTACGGTCGAACCGCTTACGTTGTATTCATACCACGTCGCCGTCTGGCTGATGGAACTGAGAGGAACGGAGACGGCTGTCATGTTGACGTCGGTGACAGTGAGAACGTCCGAAGGCTTCCCTTGGTTTTCGTGCTTTGTGCTGTAATAAACAGCGATCATGCCGGCTACAAGGACTATTGCGACAACGCATATCGCGATCGCGATGGTGCGTTTTCTGACCTTCCCGCCCGGCTTGTTGTGCACTACGTTCGCAGTCTGATCCTTCGCTTCATTTTGACCTTCATCTGCCATAGTCAACCTCCAAAATCACATATCACGGAACTCGATCCGTCCCAATCGTCCTAGAGCCGTTCGCCTTAAGACCGGAATCCGTAGCCTTCTTGTCCACCGAACGATGTTTGGATCGGATATCGTAATTGGATAAAAGATCCCTTTCCGATTTCGCATCACCGAAGGCCACGAAATAAATATTCGAGCGGGCACCTATTAAAACCTGCTCGTTGAACCTGCTTTAAGCAGCCTGCTTGAATTCAAGCATTCTAGGCCCACGGATCTCGCAACAGTGCCGTTTCTTCACCGGGAACCGACATAGTCGGTCCGGTCTGACGTCCAATCGTACCTTATGTAGTCACTGCCCTTGAAAAGATATCCTTTTCCAGCGAAGCGACCGTAACCTTCCACGGCGGCGTCCACCCCTGGTTTGAACATGTCAGGCAGCGCATACCAACCATCGGCGATCTTCTTCGAATAACCGGGGTCGGCCCGGTCGGTCTTCCAATCGAAACTGATGTAGGAATCGCCTTTGAAGAAATAGCACTTTCCCGCGAACCTGCCGCTGCCATTCATGGCTGCGTCAAAATCACCCTCGAATCCGGATGAAAGGCCAGGCCAGTTCCCGGCCACCTTCTTAGGACAGTCAGGGAAGGCGCGATCGTTGGTCCAGCTGAACTTGACGTAGGAATCGCCTTTGAAGAAGTAGCAGTTGCCGGCAAAGGCCCCCTGACCGTTGACGGCTGCATCCAGGTCCGAACAGAAGTCGGATGGCATACCTGGCCAATTGCCAGCAATCTTCTTAGGGTAACCGGAGAGAGCCTTATCGGCATTCCAATCATACTTGACATACGAGTCGCCCTTGAAGATGTAACAGTTACCGGCAAAGGGGCCGTCTCCGTTTAGTACCGCATCGAAGTCCCCCTCGAATCCGGCGGGTAGATCGTGCCAATTGTCGGTGGTCCGCAGGATCGAGCCGACCTTTGTCTGCTGTCCAGTCTTTGCCCCTGACCTTCCGCCGTCCGCTTTCAACGCCATTTAGCCATTCTCCCACAGAGTTGAAACGGGGAATGCCGCTGTTTTCTATATGGCATTGTCGGATGTCATCCCATGCGCAAAGGGTCCACGCTCTTTCCTGCCGGCCCGTCTCTGCGTAACTCACTGTCCATCGATCCCAACTGTTTATTAGGAATCCCTGCCCTTAACAGTCGGCACGGCCATGACCGATAGTAACGGAAATCTCGATATCCTGAACCACGGCATTCCCAGGATCGCCAAGGACCTAGCGGTCAGATATGCCAAGGTGCCAGGGGTCCATATCATTGTAAGGAGGGACCGCTGCAAGGGATGCGGCGTCTGCGTGAGGAATGGGTTCTGCCGTTTTGGGGCCATCTCGGTGACGGATCGAGCCGTGTCAATAGATGAACGCCGATGCCGGGGCTGTGCCAGATGCACCCATCTTTGTCCCGGCGATGCCTTGGCCATTGAGGTAAGGCCCCATCCGATTGTCCGGAGCGCCCTCAACCATATCGACCGTCGGATAACCAGACTTCTAAAATGAAAAGACGACCAGGATGAAGCTACACTTCAATCGGTCCTTGTCTTCGAAGGCCATATCATGTCCACGATGCGCACAAGGGTCGTCAGGGTAACGAACAGATCTATGGCCAGCAGAACGGCGAAATAGTTCATTGTGGTGGTAAGCACCGGTCTGTCGATCGACATCGCGTACTCGTCGGTCATGACGATCACGCTTCCGTCCGGCCTCAAATGGCCGGCATCTACCGTCGAATCAAGCCGATACTGCCATCGCTGGACGCCATTCCCGTCGATCAAGGTGATCAAGGATTCGTCTGCCACCAATAAACCACAATTCCCATCGTCGTCGAGTATTCTGTTGAGGGAAAATAGATTCCAATCACTCGAGTTCCAGAGAACGCTTCCGTCTGATCCGAGCTTCACCATTTTTCCGAATATTGAGAACAGGGAAGCGTTATCGCTCATGGCAAGCGGTCCGATAGCAAACCCATCGAACGTCTTCTGATAGTTCAGAATCCCCGTGGAAGTATTCTGTGAATTGATGCGGCTTACTGGATAGGAAGGAAGGCCCCATCGTTGGTCTTGGAAGACCTCAAGAGAGTACGCTGTGTTGTTGGGACCCAGGATGGCAGGGATGACCATAAGGGAGTTTGTTACAGACCATATCAATGAACCATCTCCGTCCATCCCGACTTGCATCTTGGAGTCATTAAAGAAGAGAGTAAACTGAAGAGTGTCGTTGCCAATGACCGAAGGACCGTCACACATGGTAAGATTTTGGGTCATGGGAAGCAGGTCCTTGTCCCACACCACCTTTCCATTGGCGGATATGGAGACCAGATGGTCGTAGGATGGGACCATGCTACCTTCTGAACGCACTGTGTTGTTCCATTCGCTGACCGTTTCCCGGAACATGACATTCCCGTCTCGCAATGTGACGAAGGGATAATTGTGCAGATTTCTATGGACCGGCACATAACCCCAGGCCACCGTGCCATCAGGGGTCAGGCAAAAAAGGGTCGAATTCGTACCAATATCCTCAACGAAATAGATGTTTCCATCCTGTCCTATCTGGATGTTCTGAAGCAATCTATCGGTCTCGAACCTCCAATTCAAAGACCCGTTGATCAAGAGGCAGACAATGGAATTGTTGCTATCCGGCCTCGCCTCGATGAGGTAGATATGTCCATCCATTCCTATCTGGAGGTCACGGCCAAGAGGTGTATCATAGGCCCATTTCACCGTACCGTTCCGGTCTATGTCCCGAATTAGTCCGCCATCCTCCTTCACGATGATCGATCCATCCGGTGCTGTGAACATCTCGTCGAAGCCCTCGGTCAAAGGAACCTTCCACTCTACATCAAGACCGCCAGCCTTTGCGTCCGCGGTGATCAGATAGTCACCAAAGAAAGACGTGAGCATCAGGAAAATGGCGAGAGCCACCACCGTTGCCGCCAAACGACGTTTATCCGATCCGTGCCCCATTGGATCCCCGTACAAGATGTTGATGTTAGTTATTTAACCGGCCAGCCTATATTATCGATAATAAAACCAAAAAAGCTCCCGAAAAGGCCCCATCTGGCTCGGGATCTCGGCCCGAATTGGTTTAGACTCCGAGGACGTAATGAACATCATTGGGCGGGAACTAACCCGATTTAGTGATGGACATGAGATTATATATCGATTGAAGAAGCATTTGTCTGTCGGATTTGATCATGATGTCCCCGCATTCTAAAGCCGATGGAATCAATGGAGAACAATGCTGTTACATATGTGGTCGGAATGCCAGCCAGATCGGCAAGCTTATGGGAGTGGAATCGGTCGAGGGGTACGAGTTCAGGACCCTTTACATCAAGGAAGGGGGAGGCCTCACGGATTCAAAGGTCGTCGACCGTAGATCGGTGAACCTATGCGACTACGAGAGAAGAGCGGTCAACCACAAGAAGATCGACGTGGTCGTTTGTCCCATATGCAAGGTGCTGATCGGTTCATTATCGCCACGCTGATCGTTCTTGGTGCCTTGACAAACACAATGGATGAGACCGTCAGAGGATGACGATCAACGCCTCAGAGCAGGTTCTCGAAGTTCTCTTCCTTGAGGCGGACCATGCTCCATTCGGTATGGACGGTAGCCCCACAGCCCTGGTAGAAACTTATCGCCTTGGAGTTCCAGTCAAGCACGTTCCAGTCCATCCTGCCGCATCCCCTGCTCTTGGCCTCGGCCGCGCAGAACGTCAGCAACCTACGGCCGATACCATACCTTCGGAATCTCTCCACCACATAGATGTCCTCGATGAATAGAGTAGGTTTGGCCAGCAATGTGGAGTACGTGAAGAAGAAGAACACGTACCCGACCTGTTCCTGACCGCTGTGCGCAATATAGGCGTGGAAATAGGGAGTGTCGGATCCAACATCCTTCCGCAACCGTTCGATCGCCTCCGCGGTCGGCGGTTCCAGATGCTCGAAGACCGCCAGCTCGGCGATCATCCTCGCCAGATCGTCGACGTTGCTTGCATCGACCTTGACCATTGATATCTGCATGGATTCCATCCCCTGTGTCACCTGGGAGTGTGGATGATCTGATGATAATTAACCATGACGCCCTCCGCCTACCGGACGTTTGCGATTTCGCCCACTCCTTATCCGAACGGTCCGATGGATTTGATACATGGAGCAACAGTTAAGGGTTGCGTTTCCGTTACCCGGCAAGGGAAGACCTTCTATGGACCTAGAAAAAATAGACCTTCCGGAAGGGATAAGGGAAAGGCTTCGTGGGATCAACGACGCTCCGTTCATTCGCGATTTCGGGATAGAATTGGTCAACATATCCGAAGAAGGAGAGGTCCGGGTCACCATGGATGTCAGCGACAAGCACAACGCCTTGGGAACGGCCCATGGAGGCGCTGTCTTCACAATTGCCGATCAGGCGTTCGCCGTCGCTTCCAATCTCGGACCAGAGGTTCAGGTGGCCATGTTCGCCAGCATGACATTCATCAAGCCGGCCCGCGGAAAGCTTGAGGCTGTGGCCAAGAAGATCGGCGAGACGAAACAGACCTCTGTCTATGAGGTCAAGGTGTTCGAGAAGGGCGAGCTGGTCGCGATCTTTCAAGGTAACGGATACAAATTAAAGGACCGGACACGATAGTCACGAGATAATGATGTCCCGATACGCGGTCTTCATCAGGGCGATCAACGTCGGTGGCCGCTCGGTGCGAATGGATGATATCGCCAGCGGCCTGGCCAAGGCAGGGTTCGAAAATGTGTCCATTTTCCGGCAGAGCGGGAACCTGGTATTGAGCTCATCGATCCAGGACGAGGGTGAGATCGACCGGATCATAGCCGAGGAAATGGAACGGTTGACCGGTCTCAATGTGGAGATATTCTTGGTCCCGATGGAGAGACTGGCCCGATTGGTCGATGCAGCTCCTTTCGATGGTCTCCTTTCGGACGGTGACAGGGGTTTCGCGACTTTCCTATCCGCTAGACCGACGACCGTTCCCGAGATGCCATTCATTATTTACAAAGGGATCATCATGATAGGCCTGAAAGACGCTGTGGTCCTTTCCATCGTCAGGAAGGATGAGGGCTCAGGACCAGCGAACGACCTGATCGAGAGAACGTATGGCGTCAGGGCCACCACAAGGAACTGGTCCACGGTGAAAGGCCTGGTCGAGAAGGAACGTAATCGAGATCGAAGTTGAAACCATACTCGCATTACGGAATGACAGATAATCAGTAATTAGAGAAAATGGGGGCGGAGCCTGCCTCCGCGAAACCCCTGCCGGCCAGGCCCTATCAAAGGAGGGTACCGCTGGGCCTACCCGGCATCATTCATCCTGATGTTTACTTATTTCCCCGTGGCTTGAACTTCACGTTGTAGGCCTCATCGAGGGTGACCTCGGTCATCATGTCCTGCATGTCCGCCTCGGTCCAATTCACATCTGGGTGGCTCTGTTCCCGGTGAATGATCATGTGCCTCATCAGGTTCTCGTTCTTCGAATCTGGGTCCATGGCGCTCCATCCGCAGATGGTGCATTGGATCTTTGTCCCGAAATAGAAGTCCTTCATCATGCTCCTCAGGTCTTCCTCGGTCCACTTCATTTTATCATGATGCTGGTCCCGATGGATCATGAGATGCTGCATCATGTTTTCTTCACCTTTAACGCTCTGGACTGTCCAGCCGCATTCCGGACACGTGAACCTCTTGGCATAAACCATAGTGATCGAAGGGAATTTTGGAGCTTGTACTATATATCGTTTCTTATATTGACGAAAATTTTCCAATAATCGAACGAGTCGGGCGGAGAATTTTCAAAATGTGCCCGATTCGACAATTTCGGTACCTATCGAAGGATGGTTGTCCGATTCCAAACATGCAAAGTCCCGGGCCCTACTTCAGCTTGCACAGGTCCCCGCAGGCCCGGTCAAGAACATCATCCTTCTTGGCAAAGCAGAAACGGACCATGTTCTCTCCGGCATTGTCATGGTAGAATGCCCTCCCTGGCACGCTCGCGATCCCGGTCCTGTTCAGAATATACATCGCCCGATCCTTGCTATCCCCGCCTGGCACGCCGCTGACATCCGCCAGCACGTAGTAGGCACCTTCCGGGACATGAGGTTCCAGGCCGGCATCATGCAGGGTATCGCAGATCTGCTTCCTTTTCTCCTGGTATGAGCGGCAAACGCCCTCATAGTAAGATGGGGGCAGGTCCGCTATCCCCTTTGCCACCCCCACCTGCAGCGGGGACGGGGCGCAGACATATACCAGATCGTTGACATATCCGATCATTCTGGCCCATTCCTCTTGAGCCACGCAATATCCGATACGCCATCCCGTGATGCTGAACGTTTTTGAGTATCCCGAGATGGTTATCGTCCGGTCGGCGATCTTCGGAAGGGAACCCGGGGAAACGTGCTTCTTTCCGTCATATACAAAATACTCATAGATCTCGTCCGTGAAAATGAAGATGTCCTTCTCCACCGCGAAATCGGCCAGCTGGTCGATCTCTTCCCTTGTGAACACCTTTCCGGAGGGGTTGCCGGGGGTGTTGATGATCACGCCCTTCGTGCGGTCGGTCACCAGCGGCTCGAGCAGGTCCGTGCTGAAGCGCCAATCCGGCGGGTCTAGACGGGCAAAGACCGGGACCGCCCCGACAGCCAGCAGGGTATTTACATGGTATCCATAGTATGGCTCGATGACGATCACCTCGTCACCGGGGTTCAGGAGCGCCATGCAGGTGCAGTAGAAGGCACCGGTCGCCCCGGCAGAGACGATTACGTTCTCCTCCGGGTCGGTTGCGATACCGTTGTAGCTAGTGATCTTTTTAGCAAGCGCCTCACGGATGACCGGCAGGCCGTCGTATCGGGTGTAGAGGTTGAACCCCTGCCTCATCCCCTCCGCCGCTCCGTTGATGACCTGGACAGGAACCTCCAGATCGCAGACCCCCTGAGCCAGGTTGATGCCTTTGATCCTATTGCATTCTATGGTCATGTTCCTGATCTCCGACTGGACAATTAGCTTGGAACGGTCGCTGACTCTCAGGTTCATCCTAACACTCGGCCCTCAGATTGACTGAATCGATATTAAATGGATTTCGAGGCCTATATGGAGACAAACGATACGGCCTCGAATGGCACATCCTCACAAAAGCCGGGAAAATGGGTGACTCATTTCTTATGATCATAGATCAGCGAGCGCATCTCGGCGGTCGCCCTGGAGATGTCCTTCTGGCCTACCACTGCTGAGATAACGGCCACGCCGTCCGCTCCCGCCTCCATGACCTGATGGACGTTGGTCTTGCTGATCCCGCCTATCGCGATCACCGGTATCGAGATCGCCGACTTGATCTCCCTGAACCTTTCCAGACCTTTTCCGGGACCTGCATCGTGCTTGGTAGGGGTGTCGAAGATGGGGCTGAGAGCGAGGTAGTCCGCCCCTTCAGATTCCGCTATCAGCGCCTCTTGTACGCTCTTCACCGACATCCCGATCATGAATCCTTTGGGCGATATCCTTCTGGCAAATGGCAATGGCAGGTCCTCCTGTCCCAGATGAACGCCGTCCGCCCCACAGGCCAAGGCGAGGTCCAGGCGGTCGTTGATGATGAAGGAGATGCCGGAAGATCGGGTTATCTCGCCTATCTGCAGCGCGATCGACATCAGGTCCTTCTCGGTGCGGGCCTTGTCCCTCAGCTGGATGACATCCGCCCCTCCCTCTGCGACCTTTCTCGCTATCTCGACATGGCTGAGGCCGTGGGACACACCCTCGTCGGTAATGACATAAAGACCCAAGTTCATCTAATCGGACCTCACTCTCGACCTTAGGGTGATGGCTTCAGGGGTCAACGACGCGGTCTCGTCGAGCAGCGCCACCTTGAACGAGGACGGGGCTGAGGACCTCAGGGCCGCGTTCTCGCCGGCGATGCCGAATGCGGCAAGCGCCGCCACCGAGCCCAGCGTAAGGTCCTGCGAAACCGCGGCAAAGGCGGCGACGATGGAGGTGGCCATGCATCCGGTCCCGGATATCTTTCCCATGAGCTCATGGCCGTTATCGATCATATAGGTGGATTCTCCGTTGCTCACTATGTCGGTCTTGCCGCTTATTATGACGATGCTGCCGGAAGACCTTGCCAGCTCCCTCGCTATAACCTGCGGGTCACCGTTGAGACCTTCGGAATCGACACCGCGGACGGTGCCGCCGGTCCCGGCCAGCACGCCTATCTCCCCGGCGTTGCCTTTTATGATGGTGATGTTCAACCGGTCCATCAGCATCCGCACCGCCTCCGTCCTGTACCTGGTGGCCCCGGCCCCGACCGGATCGAGCACGATCGGTATCCCGCGATCGTTGGCCGTCTTTCCGGCCATCAGCATCGACTTCACCTGGTTGTTGTTGAGAGTGCCGATGTTGAGAACCAGCGAACCGGCCATCGAGACCATCTCTTCGACCTCCTGCGGGGCATCGGCCATGACCGGGGCGCCTCCTATGCAGAGCGTGATGTTGGCACAATCGTTTACAGTGACATAGTTGGTGATATGGTGAACTAGGGGACGCTTGTTCCTCAACGAAACGAATGCCTCGGAAAGCTGCTGGTTATCCATGATCTTGCCTCAGATACCCTATTTCCGGGGATGGGCTTTAACCTATTATTAACCATTTCAAAAAAGTTAGGGCTCTCTGTCCTTGTTATGTTCCATGACCGGGTCATTTGCCATATCGATCTCGATCATCCATCACGGAAATGAATGCGCTTCCACCCTGGCATACTATGCTATGGATCATTCCGTCGAACTCTCATCATATCCCTTCTCTCCGCTCTCGGTCAGGTCCATGCCGATCTTCTCCTCGGTCTCGGTGACACGGAAACCCACGATCAGGTCCACCGCCTTGACTATCGCGTAGGTGACCAACATCGAATAGGCCACGACGACCAAGCCGACGAAAACCTGTATGCCAAGTTGGTTTGCGTTACCGAAAAGGAGACCGTTGTTGCCCGCAGAGTTGATGGCCACTTCAGCGAACAGTCCGGTAAGGACGATGCCCGTGAGTCCCCCAACCCCGTGGGCCGACCAGACCCCCAGGGTATCATCGACGTGGGTGAAATTTGTGATCCAATAGAGCGCCCCATAGGTGATCAGGCCGCCCAGGATCCCGATGGCCAGCGCCGATATCGGCCCCACAAAGCCGCTGGCGGGCGTTATGGTCGCCAGAGCGCAGATGGCCCCGGTCGCCGCCGCCATGGAACTGGCCTTCCGGTTCTGTACCCGGTTGAGCACCCACCAGGTCAACGCACCGGCAGCCGCCGCCACGTTGGTCACGAGGAATGCGCTCACCGCCAAAGGTGAAGCGGCCAATGCCGATCCTGCATTGAATCCGAACCATCCAAACCAAAGCAAGGCTGCCCCCAACAACACCAATGGTATGTTGTTCGGAGGGGTCGACTGGCGGGGCTTGATGCCGACCCTTCGGCCAATGACCAGGACCGCCACCAGCGCCGAGAAGCCGGCGCTCGCATGGACCACGCTTCCACCGGCGAAGTCCAGCACACCGAGTGAGTGGGCCCAGCCACCCGCCCCCCAGACCCAATGGGCAATGGGGTCGTACACCAGCGTGCTCCAGATGAGCGTGAAGACGATCACCGCCTTCAACCTGACCCTTTCCGCAAAGGCGCCAATTATCAATGCTGGTGTGACGATCGCGAACATCCCTTGGAACACCATGTATGCCAGCTGAGGTATGGTAGGGGCATAGAGCGGGTTGGGAGCATACCCCACACCGTTCAGGCCGGCGTAGTTGAGGCCTCCGATCAGGCCGCCACCCACATCGGGACCGAAGGCCAGGCTGTATCCGATCAGGATCCACTGCAGGCTCACGATCGCCAGGATAACGAAGGATTCGTTGATGAGGGTGACCACGCTCTTGGTGCGGACCATACCTCCGTAGAAGAAGCCGACCGCCGGGGTCATGATCATGACCATAGCTGCAGCGACAAGCACCCAGGCGGTGTCCCCCGCGCTTATGGAGGCGCTGTCGAACGCCCCTGATGAGGCCCCTGGAAGAAGAACGGCTGCACCACCGACAAATATCCCGACAACGATGATAAGGACGGCGGTCAAGCCAAGTCGGTTCATGTTCTGCGATTCTTGAGCGCGAAGTATTTGAATGGTGGCCTTTCCAGCAGCGTATCGGCCATAAGAAAGCAGACCCGGTGCTTGCCAGTCCTGGTCGGTCAATGGCATATCTTATAGGACTGGCTTTTGGCAGGAAGGACAACGGTAAGACATGCTTCGGTATGCCGTCGATCATCGCTGGTATGTTGTCCGAAGTGGTCTGGAAAGGGAGGTCGCAGCCGACGACCAGCAAAGCCAACTCTTGGTGAAACATCTCATGCATAGTGCTGATCAGATGTTCCGATCGGAAGTACTCAAGGGATTTGCCGTTCCTGTTCAACTGGCATCTGCCTATACTATCCCTTCACCTTGTGATGCGCATGCCCGGACCGATGCTCAACGGGCCAACGTGGATAGACCATCATGATGAACGGTCAAGCTGATGTCAAGTTTCTACTCTGTCCTGATATGGAAGTCGTCAGGGAGAACGACAGGATTATGAGCATGCAAAGCACAATCTGGGTTGGATGGAGCTTGTCCTTTTCGTGTTTGCCATATCGGCGATAGTGCTCGCCCTGGTTTTCTCGTTCACCAACGGGTTCCATGATGCCAGTTCCACGGTGGCGACCTTGATCGCCTGCGGAGCGGCCACGCCGAGAAGGGCTGTGGTCATGTCGGCCGCCTGGGGATTCGCCGGTGCCATGCTCGGCGGTACTGCCGTAGCGCTCACTATGCTGGGCTTGCTCTCCATACCTTTGGGGAACACCCTCGTCTACGTCATGTTCGCGACCCTGATAGGGGCGGTGGCCTGGAACCTAGTCACCTGGGTCGGGGGGATACCGTCCTCATCGACCCATGCGCTGGTCGGAGGCCTCATCGGTGCCGGGATAGCCTCATCAGGCTTGGACAATGTGAACTGGGGGTTGGACGAGCTGATATCCTCCGGTCACATGGTCGGAATAACCAAAGTGGTCATCTTCCTTTTCATATCGGTGGGGATCGGTTTTGTCGGCGGGTTCCTGGTCATGAAGGTCACCAAGGTCCTGCTGCGCAACGCCAAGAGGCGGATCAACCGTCCGTTAATGATGTCCCAATATCTCACGTCCGGCCTGCTCTCCTTCAGCCATGGCGCCAATGATGCCCAGAAGGCCATGGGAATGATGATCCTGGTCATCGCCTCGGCCGGATGGGCGCCGGATACGAACATCCCCCTCTGGGTCATGCTTGCCAGTGCGATCGCCATGACGGCAGGGACGTTGGGCGGGGGATGGAAGATCATGAGGACGTTGGGGCGCGGCATCTTCCGCATCCGACCGATACACAGCTTCGACTCGCAGGTAGCATCTACATCGGCCATCTTGCTTTCCACCGCTGTCGGTGCTCCGGTCTCGTCCACCCACGCGGTCGCCTCGAGCATCATCGGGGTGGGGGCGGCGGACAACGCCAGGATGGTGCAGTGGTCGGTCGGCAAGGATATGGTGGTCTCGTGGCTCCTGACGATGCCACTGACCGCATTCGTTTCCGGACTCATCTATATCATATTGAAAGGCGGTTTGAACATCTGAGGGGATGGCATGGACGATCCGACGGAAAGGTTGAACAAGGGCAAAAGGCGGGGGGTTCTGAATTTCATGTTTCCCACCGACCACGATTTCTATGGAATGCTCGGCCGGCAAGCGGACCAGACCGCGGTGGGGGTCAAGACCTTGATCGCCTGGCTGGAGTCCGGTGCCAATTCCGATCCGATAGACCTGGTGAAGGAAGAGGACAAGGGAGACCAATTACGATTGGAAATGGAGCATCAGCTCCAGGAATCCTTCTCCACACCCTTCGACCGGCAGGACATCTACACGATATCAAGGCAGATGGACCACATCCTGAACTACTCGTTATCGACCGCCTATGAGATGAGGGCCTTCGGGGTCAAGCCGGACGAGGCTACCATGAGCATGGCCCGATCACTGCTCAACGGGTCGGAGCTGGTCAGCCGATGCGTCTTCCTGCTGAAGGACAATCCGATGGAGGCATCCAACCTCATCCGCCGGCTGCGCGAGTACGAGCACGACATCGAAAAGACCTATGTCAGGAACATGGCCCTGGTGTTCGCCAACGACGACGCCATCGTGGCCATGAAGAAGCGGGAGATCTATCATCATCTCAAGGACGCCGGGCGTAACATGAGCATAACGGTGGACGTGCTGCACCGCATAATCGTCGGGCTGTCCTAGGTCCGGCTGCGGCTTGGCAGGATCACCGTGTTGAACCAGAACTCCTCGATGATCTTGATGATCCTGACGAATTCATCCAGGTCCACCGGTTTGGCGATGTAGCAGTTGGCGTGCTCGCCGTATGCCTTGTTCACATCCTCCGCCGATGTCGAACTGGTGAGGATGATGACCGGGATGCGCTTCAGCTGTTCGCTGGACTTTATCTCCGCCAGGACCTCTCTGCCGTCCTTCTTGGGCAGGTTCAGGTCTAGGATGATGAGTTCCGGCTTGGCCATTCTGGGGTCGCTGCATACCTTCTTGAGATAATCCATGGCCTGCACCCCATCCTCCGCCACGGTGAGGTTGAGCTTGAGGTTGGCCTCCTTGAACATCTCCTTTGCCAGCCGGATGTCTCCCGGGTTGTCCTCCACCAGGAACAGCTCGATGGGCCGCGCCGTGTCGACCCGGTTGCTGATCATGGGGCGTAGCCCCCATCGCTCCGTCCCCGGTCGCCGCCAGAAGATCTTCGATGGAAGGGAACCGTTCTTGTCCTGATCATCGAGCGTACAGACATGACTTGATCACTTGGAAGCCTTTACGGCATCATCGTCGCTTGCCTGGATGCCTTTCAGTTTCCTTTCCAGTTCCATCTTGGCCCGCCTCAGGTCCTCTTCCATGCGCTTGCGGTCGCTTATGTCGGTGATCATGGCCAGAGTGCCTATGTGATTTCTAGAATTGTCAAGGATGCGGCGGGTCGAGACCACGCCCCAGAGCGAGGTTCCGTCCTTCCTCCGGAACTTGAAATCATTGACGATGGCAGGATCGGGATTGTATTCCAGACCCTTGTCCTGTTTCAGCTTCCGCCACTCGGAATCGGTGAAGGATATCATGCCCTTGCCGATCATCTCCTCCGGGGCATACCCAAGCATCTCCGCCATCTTGTTGTTCACAAAGACGGTGACGGAGCGTTCGTCCATGAGCCAGATCCCTTCGTAAGCGGTTTCCACCAGATGGCGGTATTTTTCCTCGCTCTTCCTCAGCTCCTCTTCCGCCTTCTTCCGTTCGATGGCATACCGCATTGTGCGTGCCAGCAGCGCTCCGTCGGTCCTTCCCTTGACCAGATAGTCCTGCGCGCCCACTTGGATGGCGTTGAGGCCGGTGGTCTCATCGTCCAGTCCGGTAAGCACGATCACCGGGACCGAGTTGTTCTTGGAGAGGAATGTCCGAACCGTGTCCAGCCCGCCGCTGTCCGGCAGGTTGAGGTCGAGCAGAACGACGTCAAATCGTTCGTTGGAGAGCATGTTCAGACCTTCGGCCAACCTTTCAGCCCGGGCAAATGTCACAGTAGTTATGGTCTGATCGGCCAGTTGTGCCCTGATCAGCCGCACGTCACCCGGGTTATCCTCTATGATCAGAGCACGAATGGAACCCATGAAGCAATCCCTGGCGTCAAAGGGGTTTCATGGATTATAACCTTTTCAACCTTTGATCGCATGTCCGGCTGATCGATTCGCGCTCAGATCAGCTGTGCCTGCCTCAACCGTTCCATGGATTGTTCCAAGGAAAGGGCGGTCTTGGTCTCCACCAACACCCGGGCCTTCCTTTCCCGGGCAAATCGGAGCATGGCCGGGATATCGATCTCACCGGTCATCAAGACCTGATGGTCGCTCTTGCCATCATAATCATGGAGATGCATATGGGCGATGCGGTCCTTGTGCCTCATCAGCACCGGTCTCTCCGCATAGGCCACCTTGGCGTCATGACCTGTGTCCCAGGTGATCTTGAAACCATCGAGCTTGGAGAGTTCCTCTAAAGCATCGGTGACGAAAGGCAGCTGGAAATTGCTGGAGTTCTCGGTGCAGACCATCACGCCCTTCGATCTGCCAAGGTCTATGAGGTTACCCATCGATTCGACCAGCAATTCCTTGAAACGGTCCCGATACTGGTCATAGATCCAGACCTGGTGGTCAGGAAGGGTGAAATAGACCCCGCGGTTGATATGTATGTTGAGCAGCTTGGCCCCGGATTCGGCGCACCAGTCCAACGCTTCCGCGCATCTTTGGACATGACCTTTCCTTACGGTGTCATGGAACGAGGCCAGATCGACCTCGTCATGGGCGTGCATGGTGAACTCGATACCGTAGGTCTCCGCCGCCTCCCTGACCCTTCCCGGCGGAAGGTTCTCCGGAAAGCTGTAGGGCATGTTCATGTTCAGCTCGATGAAGTCGAATCCCAGGCGCGTGCACAGTGCCACGTTCTCTTCCAGGCTCGAATACTCTATCAGCGCCGGCATGCCCAGGGGCAGCCCCTTTTTTTCAGACACGGGCCTATGATTTGAGAGCTTGTATTAAAAAATGGGTGACAAACTGACGCCTTTTAATTCCATTCATACTCAATCGGAATCATGGGACGTCGGGTCTCCTTTCGACCCGGCCCTGGGAAAATAGGGCTCATTCCCTTCGGATCCGGACGGATCTGGCATGCGCATGCAGCCCTTCCGCCGTGGCGAGGCCCTCGACAACGTCCCCCAGACTTTCCAACCCGTTCCGGTCGATGATCTGGACGGTGGAGGTCTTGCAGAACATGGCCACGTTCAGCCCGGAATAGAGCTTGGCGTATCCGGCGGTGGGCAGGACGTGGTTGGTGCCAGACGCATAGTCGCCGCATGCGACGGCAGTGTAAGGCCCGATGAATATGGACCCGGCATTGCGGATCGCGGAAAGCACGCCCATCTGGTCCCTGACCTGGATGGACAGGTGTTCCGGGGCGATCTCATTGATGATCGCCACAGCCCTTTCCATGGAATCGGTGACCACATAACCAGCGTTGCCCAGGGACCTTTCTATGATGGACTTTCTCTCCGCCTTGGGCAGCATCATATCGATCTCTTTGCCTACTGACTGTGCCAATCTTTCGGAGACGGTCACCAGGATGCAGGCGGCGTTGGGGTCGTGCTCGGCCTGGGCCATGACGTCCGCAGCCACGAACCGCGGATCGGCAGAATCGTCGGCGATGATGGCAACTTCGCTGGGACCGGCGGGAAAGTCCATCTCGGCCTTGTCGCGCAGAAGCATCTTGGCCGCGGTGACATAGACATTTCCCGGACCCACGATCTTCTGCACCGGCGCGATGCTCTCCGTCCCGATGGCCATCGCAGCTATGGCCTGAGCCCCGCCGATCTGGTAGATCTCATCCACACCGGCGATGTCCATCGCCACCAGGGTAAGGGGGTTGACCGGCGCGGGTGTGCAGGCAATGATGCTTCTCACACCAGCCACCTTTGCCGGTATGGCGCACATGAGGGCCGTGCTCGGATACGACGCCCTTCCTCCCGGAACGTATGCGCCGATCCGGTCCAAAGGCGTGGTCTTGACACCCAATATGACGCCCGGCTCCACCTCTTTCAGCCACATGTCGTTCGGCTTCTGAAGCTCGTGGAAGCGCCGTATGTTGGCGGCCGCGCGGCGGACCATTTCGACCAGATTCTCATCGACCTTGGCATAGGCGGCCTTGATCTCGTCCTTGTCCACCGAAACCCGGTCAAGCTTGATCCTATCGAACTTTTCGGTATAGGCGATCAGCGCCCGGTCCCCGTTCCTGCTCACCTCTTCGATGATTCCGGTGACCGCCGGACGTACGTCCTCGAGACCTGCCTTCCGCTTCTCCATCCACTGACCCTGCTCGAGCGCCTGCCACATGAAAGGGAGATATCTGGACTGGTAAATCTAGGTTTTGGAAAGTGGGTTCTGGGCCCAATGATGATCTATTTACGCCCCTCGCGCGGGATGGTGAAATGGAATGTGGCCCCCTTCCCTTCCTCTGATTCCACCCAGATGCGCCCTCCGTGCCTTTCCACGATCTTCTTGGCGATGGCCAACCCGACCCCGGTGCCCGGATACTTGTCTTTGGTGTGCAGCCTCTGGAACATCTGGAAGATCCGGTCCGAGTACTCGACGTTCAGTCCGATCCCGTTATCCTTGACCGAGAAGGTCCATTCCCTCTCCCCCTGGTTGGCGGTGATGTGGACCATCGGCCTATCCGGCCCACGGAACTTAATGGCGTTCGCGACCAGGTTCTGCATCACCTGTCGCATCTGCGTTCCATCCGCCCTTATGTCCGGCAAAGGACCCACGAAGATGTCCGCCTTGCTCTCGTCGATGGGCACCTTCAGTACCTTTATGGTGTCTTCCAGCACCTCGCCCATGTCGACCACCGTGAACTCTTTCCCTTTGGTATCGACCCTCGAGTATTCCAACAGATCATCGATCAATTGGCGCATTCTTGCCCCGCCCTCCAGGGCATTACCGATGTATTCTTGGGCCTTCGGATCCAATTGGTCCTTGTACTTCCTCTCCAGCAAAGAAAGGTAGCTGACCACCATGCGCAACGGCTCCTGCAGGTCGTGCGAGGACAGATAGGCGAATTGTTGCAGTTCAGCATTGGAACGGGTCAGGTTCTCCTCGATGATCTTCTGCTCGGTTATGTTGATGTTCACCCCGACCCAGCCGAGGATCGTCCCATCATCGTCCCGGATAGGGGCACCTCTGGAAAGGACATATCGGTATTGACCGTCCTTCCCCCTGATGTGATGCGTATAGTTCCAGAAATCTCCGGACTGAATGGTCTTGGTCCAGGCGGCCGTGGTCTTCTCCACCGTTTCAGGATCAAGGGTATCGAGCCAGCCTAACTTGAGCAGGGACTCCTCGTTCTTCCCGACCATCTCGCAGAATGATCGACTTATGAATGTCGTTTCGCCTTGAGCGTTGGCTGTCCAGACACCGTATGGAATCAATTCGCCGATGCTACGGTACATCTTTTCGCTATTCCTGAGCTTTTCCTCCGCTTTCTTGCCTTCGGTGATGTCCTCGGAAATGGAGACAAAGTACCCTTTTCGAGGGGAGTAGACGGAATAGTGAAACCATTTCTTTTCAGAGATGGAGTAGGTTTCAAAATCTACCGGGTCTTCGGTGAGGGCGACATGGCCGAACTTGCCGATGGGGTCGGTTGGATCGTTCTCGATGCCAGGATGCACCATGGTTGCCTTGCTCCCGATAACGTCTTCTTTCTGCACACCGTGGTTCTGCTCGAACGCCGGGTTTACATCGAGGTAAGTGAAATCCACTGGTTTACCGATCTTGTCCATGATGATCTCGCAGTAAGCGAACCCGTTCAGCATTTTGGCGAACAGGGTAGCTATCTGTTCACGATCATTCTTGAATGCGTCGGCCCATCTTTGTGATATCCCGGAGCGGGAGCCCTCCCCTGGACTCCGGTTAAGGACCGCGAGAATGAAGAAAATACCGGATAGATAAAGGCCCAATCGTCCGCACCAATTGACCGATTCCCCGATCTTTATGGTGAAGATTATGCCGATCAACGAGACCCCGAAAGAGACCAAACCAAGGGAATACCAGTACAGCAAGGGTGATCTGGTCCTGATAAAGGTCCAACCGAACAGCACGCAGCTTACCGAAAGAAGTCCCGCCGACGTTGCCAATACCGCTTGACGCCATATGGTCGAACCACCACTGGTGAAGAAGACTGGGAAGAGGTTGGCAATCGATGCCATGATCACAACAATGATCAAGACAAATGCTGCTGAGTATGATCCCAAGAGGATGAACCTTCGAGAGGCGCCGGACCAATTCCTTTCTTTGGGTATCAATAGCAGAATGGCCCCTATGAACAAAAGGAATGAGGCGAAAAGGATGCCCAGGTTGCCCATGGTGACCGCCTCATTGGGGTCTATGTTTGAACCTAAGGAAGGTGTGACGGCCCATTGGGCGAGCATCAGTAAAGAACCGCTGACCATTGGCGCGATGCCGACGAGCAACGTATTGAGCGAGCCGGACATCAAGTAGGCCCTTGCTGAGACGATGGCAAGTAAAATGCTTACCATGAATACGAAAATGAACTGCAGGATCAATGCCAGATATGGAGGGTCGAATATCGGTCCTCTGAAACCGACCAATGCCAAGAGCCCGGCCAAGACGGCTATGATTGCGACTGGTACTAAGCCGACGATCTTCAATCGCTCCTGCGATCTAGTAATGGCCACCATATTCCCACCTCGTTCACCGAATGGATTGAGAATAGTTATGGACTATTTATCAATTCAAGAGGGTCCGGCCATGGACTCGGTGTTACGTCGATATTGACCGGGTCAAAAACAGGGATATGGATGGATACTGCCGTTCTGGACCAATTCAGATATTCCTTGATAGGCCGGTCATTCTATCATCGGCTGTGGAAGAAATGAGCATATGAAGCGGACCGATGGGAGCAGATAGCGATCGAGAGCTCAAAAGGAATATAATTCAATGGCAAGAGCACCCATCGCCCACTGGGGAAATAGGAAGCGCATAGACCCTGGAAAGAATTTCCTCCACCCCGACCCAGTCAGCGCACTCGACCACGTCGTCGGTGACCGGCGTGTCCTTGGCGAGCTCCCAGCAGTTATCAGGCGGAGAGGACTCGAACCGAAGAACGTACAACCTGAAGTTGCCCATGCCCGCTATCTTTTGTTTCGGTCCGGAAACGACCGACGCGCCGTAGTTGTTGGGGAATCGGTATATCTTGTGCAATCTGTTGCCCTCCATACAGCCGCAGACGCATTTTGCGTTCAGGTCTATCTCGTAGCTCTCATAACTCATAAACAAGCCTTCTTTCGTTGCCCCATTACTTCTCGCCCTCGAATAGGATGGGTTCCTTGACATAGTACCGGCGGTCCTTCATCCCGGCATTCGTCTGGGTCGGTGCCACCAGCTTGAACCTGAAGGCTGGACCAAGCTCTTTGGCCCTGGCCCACTCGCTGAGGAAGTCGGCGGCGCCTCGAGCGTTCATCTCGACCGCCATCAACAACATGTCCATCAATTCCTCCTCCGGTATCCTGTCCTCGACCCCGGGGTCGTCGATATCGAAGAAAATCATCTCCCTTGCCAGACCGGGGATGTCCTTTCCACTTCTGGACAGGATGTCCTTGAACCGCGTGAAATCGATGTCGGACGGTTCCCTGCCAAGCATCTTCTTGACCGATTGAAACAAGGTCTCCGATTTTCCTGCCTCCCGGAGGATCTCGTCCACCGCCTCAGTGCTGGTCATCCCTGTGCTCGAATAGTAATCGACCACTTTGACGATGGGGTCCCTGGCCGTCACCGCCCGTTCGCATTCCTTGAGAAGTCGCAAGAGCATCCCGAGCTCGTTCACCGCCATCAGAAGGTTGGCGTACCTCAATCTCCGCCTGCCGGCATATTCCGATTGCGCGGACAATGCCTTGTAGGCGTTCACATACTCAATCACATGACCGGCCAGTTCGAGCGCCTTCAGGTGGGCGGCATCGACCTTAAGCTCGAGATCGTCCTTTACACGGGACATTGGCTTTCGCATGGAGCGGCGGGTCAATAATCTTTTCTAGCCACTGTCTGCGCCTGACACATCGCCTTTTGAATCGTGACAGGGATATTTTCTGTCAATCGGAAATCGAAATGTGAAAGGCAAGGGGCGTTTAACGATTAACAGGCCGAAAATATCGACATCCGTCATAGTAGCTTATCATTTGTGATACAGGAAACTTTTATCATTATATACCCCAAAAAGCACAACCACCTTTCGAAGTTCGCAGGGAAACGAACTTTAGGGTCAGAATCAAGGAGAAATGGCCCTGGGATAAAGTGTCCAGACAATGGACAGGTTGGAGAAGAACATGAGCGATGGATTAGCGCAAGTTAGAGCCATAGTACTGAAGAACGATTTCCGGTCTATCGGGAGTGACGCCTGATGGAGTCGAGTGCGGGAATTGAAGTGGGAAGCCCGTTAACCCTCGGCAACGAGAACGCGGAAGACCTGATCCGGAACCTTCCTGTCCCCGTCATACAACTCGACCCTTCCTTTGCCATCGTCCTCATGAACCCTGCGGCCCTCAAGCTTGTGGGGAAGACCGAAGAACAGGTCATGGGACGTAAGTGCAGGGACGTCATGGGACCGTTGTGCAACAAGAAGGACTGCATGGCCGAAAGATCTCTGAGAAAAGGAGAGACGGTGACAGAGGAGATCTCTTTCAGTTTGTCGGGCCGGGACCACACCTACAAGATCGTGTCCGTTCCTCTGAGGACGCTCGTGGGGAACGTCCAAGGAGTGGTTGAACACTTCACGGATATGAACATGGAGATGGAGATCGTCAAGGATGCGATGGCCATCGGGAACGCGGCCGTCCGAGGAGACCTCTCCGTGCGATGCGACCTGAACAAGTACGAGGGCGCTTGCAAGCTGGTGGCAAAAAGCTTCAACACTTCCATGGAGTCGGTTCTGAAGCCATTGAGGATGGCCAATGAGGGATTTCAGAAGCTTGCCGAAGGCGCAACCCCGGACATGATTGTTGAGGAATGGGATGCTGACCTTAAGAAACTGAAGGATAGCATCAACATGGTCAGAACGACCATCTCGGCCCGGTCAAGGGACATCGAGATGCTCATCAACGCGGCAGACGAAGGCCACCTGAGCGTCAGGGCCGACATCTCCAAGTATGTGGGGTATAACGGCGTTCAGGTGGGCGGTATAAACCGCATGCTTGACAGAATGGTCCACCAGATGGACTTTGCCATCGACTCGTTCGATGCACTGGCGAAGGGAGAAACCCCCAAACGGATCGAGGAGGTCTGGAAGGGCGACTATGAAAGGATGAGGCTGGCGGTGAACACGGTCGCCAACAACGTTTCCATGCGCTCCAAGGACATCGATATGCTCATCAACGCGGTGCACGAAGGGGATCTGAGCGTCAGGGCCGATGCCAGCAAATACATCGGTTATAACGGGAAACAGATCGAGGGTTTGAACGCCATCCTGGAGAACATGCGCCGCCCTCTGATGGAATCGATACGATTGGCGGAGGCCTACGGCAGCGGAGACCTTACCGCCAGGACGGAATTGGAAACCAAGGGGGACTTCCATAAGCTGGCCTTGGCGTTGGACAACGTCGGCCAGAACCTCATGGAACTGGTGGGCGACGTCCGACAGGCGGTAGAGGTCGTCTCCGCCACCTCACAAGAGCTCGCTTCCTCGGCTGAAGAGATGAACGCCAGCACGGAACAGGTGGCATCGGCCATTCAACACATCAGCAAGGGTGCGCAGAACCAATCGCTGCAGGTCGATGAATCGGCCCGATCGATGAAGATGATCGCCCAGTCAGTGGAGGATGCACACAAACAGACCAACATGGCCTCTGGACTGGCCAAGGGAGCCACCGACAAGGCCGCCTCCGGGATGGTCACGGTCGACGGCACGGTCAAGAAGATGGAGATCATCCAGAAGGTCGTCTCCGAAAGTGCCGGGGCGATCGAGAGGCTGGGCAAGAGGTCCGAGGAGATCGGCGAGATCGTTGACGTGATAACCAACATCTCCGAGCAGACGAATCTGCTCGCGCTCAACGCCGCCATTGAGGCGGCGCGTGCCGGGGACCAGGGACGAGGATTCGCGGTCGTTGCCGAAGAGGTGAAGAACCTTGCCGAGGACTCCCGCGAGGCCGCTGAGCGCATTGCCAAGATGATCCGTGAGGTTCAGAACGACACATCCAAGGCCGTCGAGGCGATGAAACGGGGTACCGCCGAGACCGCCGAGGGCATGAGCCAAGTGGGACTCACCGGTAAGGCGTTCAAGGAGATCCTGGAAATAACCAAACAGTTCGTTGGGTCGATGGAGGAGCTCACCAAGCAGATGGTCAGCCAAAGTCAGGACGCCCTCAGCGCCGCAAAGGCTGTGGACGGAATCTCCAGCATATCGGAGGAGACCGCATCGGCCAGCGAGGAATCGGCCGCATCCACACAGGAACTGACGGCCAGCATGGAGGATCTCACCGCCCGGGCGCAATCGTTGTCAGAGATGGCGACGAACATGGAACGGTCCATATCTCAGTTCATCATCGAAGAGAAGACCGTGGCAAGACCGGCCGCCCGACCCAAGGCGTCAGATCGGCCTAGAGATCAGCCTGCGGTCAAGGTGCCGGAGAATGTCAGGAAGGCACTGGACAGAAAAGGAGTGGGGGCCCAGAAAGGAAGGGCGTGAAATCGGTCGGGCGATACCGGGATCAAGCTCGTGATCGAGCGCATAAGCGAGGTCTGATGATTTGACCGAGCCTTATCCTATCCGCCCCGTGGGGCCGGTTGGGATACGATGCTTCGGGTCCTTGTGCCAGGCATTCGCCAGAAACCTCTTTTAAATCAATTTAATAATTGAGTCTGTTTCGTATGATATTAATAATCGATGGTCAGATAGTTGCATTATGAGACTATATTGGGCTGCCGGGATTCTGATAGTTCTAGGTGCAATCGTGGCTGCCGCTCCCTGGACCTTCGCTCCTGTCTGCGAGCTGCAGAACATGTGGGTCCAGACCACCAGCGGCAAGCTGTTACCCATGCCTTGCGGATACACTGCGAGGGGGGAACTCGGAGTTGGATCAATGATCGTTTTCAGCGGGGCCGCGCTGATGTTCGTAAAGAACGTCAATCCGAGGAGGGCTGTCGGCGCGTTCGCTGGAGCCCTTGGTGCATTGGCCATTGCGTTTCCGACATATCTGACGGGGATGTGTGCGGTAGCCTCCCACTCTTGCCGGACCACCACCGAGCCTACCCTCATATTGTCTGGCCTGGCCACCATTGCCGTGGGTGCCGGTCTGGTGCTGATGAGACAAAAATGAACGAGGAATCCAATTCAGATGCGCTTCTTGTACTCGGTCAGGAGCGCTTCTGAATACTCCTTCTCCGCCATCGGCGGAACGTAGTCACGTTCCTTCACCCGGTTCAGCAGCTGGTCCTTGATCTCCGCATCGTTATCAATGTTCAACGACAGGACCTCGTTCATCACATCGTCCAGGCATGATATCCCCACATCCTTTCCGCCAACGCTCAGCGTTGCGGTCTCGTTGATCGGGAACTCCAGCTGGTCTCCGCAACGATGGCACTCCTTCTTCTCCGTCATCAGCTAATCTCCAGTACATGACTTGGTCTCGGGCGAGTTAAAATGATATCGTTTCCCGGTTCGCACGGACGCGAAGAAGGAAAGGCCCTGCGGCCGTTCCAAATGACGTTTTTGCCGTGATCAGAACGGCCATCCGCACACTTTACGATCGGAGGAGGACAGTTAATCCTTCAGGTCCTTGGATTCTACCTCTCCACCATACATGAACTTCTTTTCCAAGAGCGGTGTTCTGCATGAAGGGCACACGAACGTGCTCCTCTTGGCCGCCATTATGAATATCGCCGAACCGAACTTGTCATTGGGCCTCAGCTCCGATGGTTCCTCGACAAGTTCAGATTCCTCCCCTTCCCAACCACACTTTGGACACTTCATATTCCCACCTTCGATCCTAGGGAATGTCGGTTTATAATTTTTTGTGGCCTTGCCACGGATTTCCTATCCGATAAAGTGAAATATCGGGCTAGCAGAACAAGAGTAAGGATATTGCATTCATGATCCCGGAAAGTATCAGATCATAGTATCGGAACGATGATCACTGCCGCGTGATGGACATAGTCGATAGCACCCCTCATTATGAACTCCACCGCCATGGCAGCCAGAAGCAGGCCGATTATCTTTGAGAATATTTCGATCGCCTGGTTGCCGATTATCTTGATGATCGATGCGGCGTTCCTCAGGAGAACCCAGGTAATGATCAGGGAGAAGACACCCGCGATCAGAGTGGTCAACAGATCAAATCTCGCGACCAGCAATATCGCCGTTGTGATGACGCCCGGCCCGGTCAGGATCGGAGTGGCGATGATGACCCAGGCGACATCGGCGTCCTGGTTCTTTGTGAGGCTGAGACTGAAGATGATCTCGATCGCCATAAGCAGCAGAACGATGCCGCCTGCGATGCGGAACCCGTCCAAGGTGACACTGAACACGGCCAGTAGGTTGGTGCCAAGGATGGCGAAGATCGCGAACAGAAGTGCAGCCACCAGGACCGCCCGGTTGGCGGAAGTTGTCTTCTGGTTATCATCCAGGTCCTTGGTCATACAGATAAATATGGGGATGCTCGCGAATGGGTCGAATATGAAGAACAGCAGCGTGGCCGCGTAGATCAACCCATTTAAGTCCATCAGTCCATAGATTCTGAGGGGCCATATAATGCTTTTTGAGCCCCGTCAAGTAAACAGAAAGTCCATGGGGTTCCCGGGTGACGAAAGAAAGGCAGGGTATGAGCATGGGAGATGTCTATCAAATGGTCTGGAATACCATAATGCCTGGAGCTATCTCTTAAGCTTATTTTGAGGCGTATCCGGTTGCCGGACGCTATTCTGTGCCTGATCGGATCCTGCTTGGCCTTTCGGAGGATTTTCGATGTCAGCCGATCAAGATGCAGGATTTTGATTTCAACTGGAAAGCTTGGGCTTGGCTGGCGATAACGGTGAACGCTCCCATGTATTGAGATCGTGCTGGCCCATGTGACATTTCTGGCAAAATGAGGAATATGAAGACCGCCGGAGGGCATTGCCTATCCGGTCAGGCCTGAGCACTACGAAAGAAATTCAGCTCGTCTTGCAGACGTAATAGCCGGCCGACTTGTCCCTGGATTTACGTTTGACGTAGCCCTTCTTCTCCAGTTCTTGCAGGGCGTTCATACAATGTGCTTTCGGAATCTTCGACATGTTGGTGATCCCTTGGGCATCTTTCATCTTGTCCTCAGAGACCAGACCAGCATGGATCATAGCCTTGAATACCTTCTCAGCAGGGTCGCTTAGTCCTT
>DASXVU010000005.1 GCA_036504055.1 Methanomassiliicoccales archaeon
TTCAGCCCGGAAAGGAAGCTGACCCAGGCAGGAAAGCGGATCAGCGTGTACAAGTCGAACGTCAAAAACGCACAGATCGTATTTGAAAGGAACAAGATCAGGGCTAACATCGAAATGATCGACGGCACCACTCAGGATGCATCCTACGACATCGAGATCTCTACATATCTGGAGATGGCCAAGCAGCACGCTTGAATCTTTTCCTCTTCCATTTATTTTTCCTTTTCATTTTTATTAATGGCACGATTCCTTTCATGCTCACTGCACCAGAAGGGAGACGAAGAGCAGACAATACAGGGAGAGGGATATGGTCGGGATGATCCGGACCGACCATTTGTTCACCAGCGAGATGCGTTCTTGATCCTTTGCCTCTGTGGACCTCAGGATGAGAAGGCCCGATACAAGCACCATGACCAATGTGGCATAGGTGATGATCATGAACAGGTCGAGGAACGTCGCGTAGGCAACAACCGGTATGGCATCGGCGATACGCCAGTGGATAAGAACCGCGGCGAGGAACATGGATGCGTTAAGCCCAAGCCTGGATGAGATCTTTATCATCAAGGATGATAGGGCCACGACTATGATGAGCATGATCGGCAGAAAGAACTTCAATATGGTCGAAGTGGCGTCCCTCTCTATTCCGAAGGTAAAGACCGCCCTTGAAAACGGAATCTCGCCTGGAATGTAGGTCTTGTTGACAATTGCTGAGCTGCCATTCTTTAATTCCCACCCGGGGAGGCCTGCATCAGAGTCTAATCCGGTATCTACCTGACCGACGATCAAGACCATTTGCTGCTCGTTCTTGTATCTAGGCTCGATCTCGATCGGGATGATATGACGGTCAAAAGGGAAACGGCGGAGGTCAGGATCTGCTGTCAGGTCAGCGATGATGCGATATTCTTTCATGTTCGTCTGATTCAGAATCGTTTCCACCGAGGTGGCATGCCCATTTATTATATCGATATCGTCGATGGTGACATTCGTGTCCGACCGGAGAGTAAGATAGAAGCTGGCCTTGATGGTCCCATCGGTGACGCTGAACTCGTTGAAGTCCTGCACGTAGACACTGACTTGAACGATTTCCGGAGAGGTCGATCCAGACGATGCTGAGACGTTGGGGGGGATGATGCTCAATGAGAGAGCGATAAGCGCGATCAGGATGATGACAGCGCATGAGCGTCGAAATCGACCAGGCGTTCCCTTGTTAAGCGTGACTCGGGTCCGTCTTTTTGTCTTGAATGGATCGAGATGAACTGAAATAATCTCTCGCCTCTCGAAATGATTGGAAATTGCCTAAATATGGTTATGCGAGTAAGTTTTCACATTGATAATCAGCGAGAGAAATGAGATATTGACTGTCTGGACATTCCCAGATCTTATCACTTTCTCCAATGTTGAATCGCCATTTCTGCTCAATGGTGAATTGGTTGGTATGGGCGATAAGGGCTTTAGGGGCTGACACATGTAGGTATAGTATGGTAACGATAGAATGTGCGGAATGTTGCTTCCGAAACGGATGGAAGTGTGTCATACCGGTACCACCATTGCCTCGTGAGATCCTGTATGGAAAAAGAGGACAGGTCCTAGGTTGCATAAATGGGAAACCGAAGTCTGTTGTCCAAAAGGGCAGCGGTTCCGCCCAACAAGTTCATCATTAAGAAAGGGCATCGGACCGTTCAGGTCCTTTTAACCTCCAGTTGATCGATTCGGTGGCTCGTGACGATGATATCTTCTCCTGCCGGAATAATTTTTATTACTACGACGACATACTTATATCCGCCTATCCAACAGGCTGAAATAGGCCTACTGGATTGAAGGAACCATGTCACCTGATCCAATAATCGAATTGCACCGAGTGACGATATCCAAGGGCGATGCGAAGATACTGAGGGATATCACGCTCAAGATATGCCCCGGCGAACGATTGGTGATACTTGGGCCCAATGGTTCGGGAAAATCATCACTCATCAAGACATTCACGGGGGAGTATCGTCACGACACCACCGATGAGCGTTCCTACGTCAAGATACTTGGATCTGAATACTGGGATATTCACGATGTACATAAGGCGTTCGGATTGGTTTCGAGCGATCTCCAGTTCGATTTCAGGAGGGATATGGATGGGCTCGAGGCAGTGCTATCGGGATTCTTCGGTTCAATCGGCACGAACAGGTCGCAGAGCATCACCAGGGAGATGAACGGAAGGGCCAGAAAGGCCCTTTTGTCGGTAGGCTCCAGCGGGTTGGGCCGCAAGCCGTTGTCAGTCATGTCGATGGGGGAGGCCAGAAGGGTCATCATGGCCCGGGCTTTGGTGAACGAGCCGGAGGCATTGATACTCGACGAACCGATGAACGGCCTGGACCTGACCGGTAAACACCTGGTGAGGGATGCGATGCGCTCATTGGTCGGCCGAGGAAAAGCCTTGGTACTGGTGACTCAAGACCCCTCCGACATCATACCGGAGATAGACCGGATAATACTGGTCAAGAATGGAAAGATCTTCCTTGACGATGGTATCGATGCATTGAACGAGAAGAACCTCTCCACGCTTTTCAAGGTACCATTGAACCTCTGCCGATATGATGGCAGGTGGTGGGCGTGGTCATGACGATGGTTCTCGGAGTCTAAAGACCGATGAACAGACCATCGATCAGATGATGAGCAATATCAAAACACTTCAGCCTCGATAAAATGAGATGAACGAAAAGGTTTAACCGGTCGTTTCTGCGGCATTGTTCTGGTTCAGGTTGGGGCGTATTGTCATAATGGTGAATCCCCGGCCATGGCACATGAAACAGATTTCCGTCCTTGTTCCACTTGCCGAGACCTGACTGACCTTTCCGGTGTTGTGGCAGAACTTGCAACCAATCTTAGTTTGGACCATGTGGATACCTCTTCAAACCCTAAGTTTTGGAGGTATTTCGTATATGATTAGACTTCCGACGTCATAATCAAAAGTGATTCTGACACCAAAAATCTGTCCTGCAAACATCATATGAATGGAAGAATGAATTGTCTATTCGATGAGACCTGGTATTGTCATCTTCCTCCCTCCTGGTGTGCACATATCCTTAACCAAGATGAAGCATTTAATGAATATCGACAAGTCGAATGTCTTTGAAAAGGCTCAAGATGAAGCCAAAAATCTGGGAGTGACGAATATCAAAAGGAGCCATCCTGGTGCTCAAACCTTCATGACTGATCATCCTCGATGACGGCCATCTGATTTCGGGGCCGATAGCGCTTTGATTTCTGACCAACATGAATATCAGGAATTGAAAATTGAACAAGACATATTTAAGTTCAATATTCCGGTGGATAAACATGAGAAGGGTAAATGATCCAAGTTATCTACGTCGATGACGAGAAAAACCTCCTGGATATAGGGAAGGCTTTCCTGGAGAGAAACGGGGAGCTCAAGGTTGATGTTGCACTTTCAGCCGAGGAAGCGAACAGGTCGATGTCCCATGTCCATTACGATGCGATCGTCTCCGACTACCAAATGCCGGGGACGGACGGACTTCAATTCCTTAAGTCTGTAAGGCAATTTGACAAGAACATCCCCTTCATCCTATTCACCGGCCGAGGGCGCGAAGAGGTCGTGATCGAGGCCTACAACTCCGGCGTCAGCTTCTACCTGCAAAAGGGGGGCGACCCCAACGCGCAATTCGTCGAGCTGGAGCATAAGATAGCCCAGGCGGTCGGCAAGCGTATGGCCGAAGAGAGTCTGTCCATAAAGAAGAACCAAGCGATCATGGCCATGGGCCTGGCCAGGGTGGCCAGCTGGGAATTTGACGAGACTAATAAACAATTCAGGTACGACGATATATTCTATGACCTGTATGGCACCGATGGTGTTCGGGAAGGAGGTTACTCAATGAGCGCGGATAAGTTCTTCCGAGATTTCGTTCATCCAGAAGACCTCGATCGAGTATTGGAATTTGTGAAGGATGGACATAAAAGAGTACCCCCAGGTGAGTTTGACCAGATCGAGCACCGCATCATCAGGAGGGACGGAAAGATCAGAACAATCGTTGTCCGAGTCGGTTGGATCAGGGATGCAGAGGGCAAACCCCAGACGGCATACGGCGTCAATTGGGACATAACCGAGATGAATAGACCGGAGACAAACAAGAATCACGAAATGGATGTGGTTCCCATTCTCCAAAGATAATGGGTCTGAAGATGGTCATTTTCAAGCCATAATTATTATTTCAATAGACAATATGGGATTGGCGAGCTGAACCATGTCTGATGAAGAACAGACCTGCGAAGGAAGAGTAGCCGATATCCAATCACCGCTCATCTGGCAGATAATGGTGTCCGAACCACTGAACAAGGATGCCGACGTTCTATTGAGATGGTCGAGGACCTCGTTCTTCGGCGGTAGCCCCGTCTCACGGCCCACGGTCATCGAGGGAAGGGAGTATGCCCTGTTTCAGAAATGCAGTGAGGAATGGACTGTCAAATACATCCTCCCCAACGCGATATCCAACTATCGCTTTGTGAAATTGTTCAGGCAAGGAAAGGAAACATCTCTGGAACCCTATCTTGATGATGAAATGCATCCGGCCGGCAAGCTCCTGGGGGATGCGGACAAGATGGACAGAAGCGGCGGAATGTGTTGACCGGATCTAGGATGCAACCTTATGACGCCGTTCGAAGATCGGCAACCGCGTGTTGAGGCTCACCGTACACCTCGAGCGTTCCGTTCCCATAGATTTTGGAAGGCGAGAGGGCAACAAGACAACAAGCCAGATGGTGTGAGCGGGCCCGTCGGGATTCGAACCCGAGTTCGAGGCTTTCTCTGTCCTTGGATAAGGACATCGGAGGCCTCAGTGATATCCAAGCTACACTACGAGCCCGTTAGCCGACCGATGGCAGATGGGGTCAATATAGTTTACCCCACTGGTCAATGGTAACGGATATCGGCATCATGAGATGGAAACGGGATATCGGAGAATAGTATAACCTAGAAGATATCGGGAGCGGTAATGCCGACATATGTAGTTCGCGCGTCGATCGAGATATCTGCTGAACCGCAGAAGGTATGGGATGTCCTGAAGGACTTTGACCGTTATCCGGAATGGAATCCGTGCCTGTTGTCGGTAACTGGAGAGAAGCGCATCGGCTCAATGCTCACCGTTTCAGTCAATCCGGATCATTCCATGAACCGGAAGTTCAAGGCCAGGCTTCTGGAGTACTCAAAGGGAAAGGGGATAAGATGGTTTGGAAGCTTTTCGGCCCCACACGTTTTCTCCGGTGACCATTCATTCGAGATTTTGCCGACCGCCACCGGTGTAACATTCATCCAGCAGGAGGAATTCAAAGGAATCCTCGTGCCCCTCCTCAAGGGAACACTCGATAGAAAGACGAAAAAAAGATATGAAGAGATGAACCGCGCCCTGAAGGCGCGGTCCGAAAGGGTTGATTGAGGTTTACTTCGACTTCTTGGCGAACTCGGTGTATCCGCACTTGCCGCAGGACACCCGGTCCTTGTGCTCGCCGAGGAACACGCCTGGGCCGCACTTCGGGCAGTGCTTCCTCTTCCGTTCGATCTTTCCATCCTTGGAGACCGAGTAGAGGTCCTTCTTGTTCTTTTCCTTGGGCTTGGCCTTTGCCTTTCCAGCTGCTTTCTCTGCCATGTCATGACCTCCTTACTTGATCTTCGGCGCTGCCTTGGCCTTTACCAGTTTGACCTTCTTCGCCTTCTTTTCGGCCATTCCCTGGCGTGCGAGGATATAGTTCTTCTCGCTTGACTTGGCCAGTTCCGGGGTCTCATAGACCTTGGCGTACCCGTGCGACTTGCCCATGCCGAACTCGGTGTTCGTGTGGTCAATGACGACGCGGTCCTTGTTGACGCCCAACTTGTCGGCGATGCCGGCCCGTAGGTCGCTTCTCTTCGGTGTCGCTTCGCCGCCATGCTCAGCGGTGAACATCACTTCTGTCCTCTTGTGGAGAACGTTATCTTTCTTGCTGTCAATCTCGACCTTCATATTGATTCCTCCATCTGGTAGATGATTTCCTTAGCCTTGCGGTTGATCTCTGGCGTGATTCTTACCAGCGCCATTCCCTTTTTCGGGAGACCATAGACGAGGCACGAACCTGCAGGGGCCAGCGCGGCGCAGACCAGCGCCGCCAGGTCCTCTTCTCCCTCCACCCTTATCTTGGTGGGTGAGGGATTGGTCACTGCCTTTTCTATCTCCCTTACCATCTGCGGGGTGATCATTCCCGCAGGGTTGCTCACCGTCACCTTGATCCCAGCGATCTTCTCGACCTTTGTGTCCAGGGTCGTCATCATCGACCTCTCGGTTTGGCAGTCGTAGATGGTCACATGCGGAGCCAGGCCATTCTGTATCAAAGAAAGGGAAACCACATCGCCGACCGAGATGACATTGTCGCAGTTGCGCAGTTGGCTTATGACTGAGCTTTCCGACAACATCTCCCCGAGCGGCATTCCTAGGTCCTTTCTCATTCTATCTGGCAATTTCCAGCCTTTGATAGGGACCTTGAGTTTATCGCACCTTGAGGGCGAACTTTCCATTGACATTTATGCCCATCCTCTTTGCGATCTCGGACTTGGTGTGGTCTATGATGATGACATAGCCCTGCCAGTCCTTCGACGTCGGGTTTCCGCAGAGGGGGCACACGTCCTCCTCCGTTATGAAGCTGCAATGTTTACACGCCTTCTGGATCTTCATTGGGCGGCGCCTCCCTTCTTGGCCCGGTCCTCAGCTATCCATTCGAGCTTGCCGAGGCCCGGCTGCCTCATGGTGAGGCCGATCTTGCTCTCGCGCGGGTTGCGCTCGTTCAACGAGAGGGCGACTATCCTGGCGCGGACGATGTCCCCGACCTTGAGATCCCTCTTGGTGTCCTTTCCTAGGAGTCTTTGCCCCGAGTCATCGACATCGATCCTGTCATCCATGATCTGGCTGATATGGAGCAGGCCGTCCAGAGGCCCGAAGCGAACGAAGGCGCCGAACTTGAGGACCTCGACGACCGTTCCCTCGATTACCTCTTGGAGCTGAGGGCGGAAGATGATGGCCTCATACTTAACGGTCTGGTAGACCGCCCCGTCACCATGGACGATACGGCCCTGGCCGATCGGCTCGATGTTCTTCACGAGCACGGTGAGGGCGTCATTGCCTTCTATCTGACCTTCGTACGCCTCCCTCGCGAGTGAATTGACGACACTGTTCAGATCGTCGCCCAACTTGTCTGGAGGGATGCGAACGACCTTTTCTCTCTGCGTCAACATGTACATTGGTATACCCTTAACTAGCAAGGCATGAGGTATCTCTTATATAAATATTGATAACCTGGAAGGACGAAATTGTCTAAGCTGGATATATCAAAAAAAGAGAAAGGATTGGAAAGGGGTTTTTCCTGTTTACGCGACGACGATGACCGAAGCGAATACCAGGGTGATGGTCGAGAGCAGCTTGACCAGCACGTGCAGGGACGGTCCAGCGGTGTCCTTGAACGGGTCACCGACGGTGTCACCGACGACGGCGGCAGCGTGCTGCGGGGTCTTCTTCAGACCCTTCGATTCGACGTATTTCTTGGCGTTGTCCCAAGCTCCTCCGCCGTTGTTCAGGAAGAGGGCCATCAGGACACCGACAATGGTGCCGACCATCAACATAGCGCCGACCGCCTGGTATGGGATAGTATAGTCGCCAGTGTAGGCGAACCGCATCAGCAGACCGAAGGCGACAGGGACCACGACCGGCAAGAGACTTGGAAGGATCATTGCCTTCAAAGCCCCCTTGGTCGAGATATCGACGCAGCGGGCATAGTCTGGCTTATCGTCGCCAAGCAGGATGTTGGGGTTCTCCTTGAACTGCCTCCTGACCTCGTCGATCATCTTACCGGCAGCCTTTCCGACCGCACGGATGGCCAACGAGGCGAACAGGAAGACCATCATACCGCCGATGAGCGCACCGACGAATACTGGGGGCTTTGCCAAATCCACAACGAACACATCTGATATGGTCAGGGGCAATCCGGTTGGGCCCAGTTTTCCGGCCGCGGTCAGTATTTCGAGGACCCGGTCGAAGAATGCGCCGAACAGCAGATAGGCAGCCAGTGCGGCGGATCCCATGGCGTATCCCTTGGTGAGGGCCTTGGTGGTGTTGCCGACAGCGTCCAGCTTGTCGGTCCTGTCCCTGATCTCCTTCGGCTGGTCGGACATCTCGACGATGCCGCCGGCGTTGTCGGTGATCGGGCCGAAGGTGTCTTCGGCGAGTACGAAGGCGCAGGTGGCCAGCATACCCATTGTTGCCACTGCCGTTCCATATAGTCCGTATATGAACGTGCTTGCCCCAGATGGTGCAGCCAATCCGCCCAGGTAGAACGATGTCAGCAATGCAACGGCGATTGCGATGACCGGTGCAGCGGTGGTCTCCAGACCTACTGAGATACCAGTGATGATGTTCGTTGCCGGTCCGGTCTCAGATGCCTTGGCGATCTCTCTGACCGGACGGTATTCACCCGCAGTGTAATACTGGGTGATATAGACGATGGCAATGCTCAGGACGATTCCGACCACTCCGCAAGCGAAGTAGTATCCCCATCCGGTTCCCAGGAGGGCATAGGTCGAATAGGCGAACAGTGCCGCAGCGATGATGCACGCGATATAGTATCCGCGGTTGAGAGCCTTCATCGGTTCCTCGTTCTCGTTCCTCAGCTTGACGGTGAAGATACCGATAATTCCGGCAAACACACCGAACGCACGAACGATAAGCGGGAACAATATCCAGCCAGTGTCGCCGGTGAGAGCGTATATGGAGAAACCTAGGATCATAGCGCCGATGTTCTCGGCGGCGGTCGATTCGAACAGGTCAGCGCCACGACCAGCGCAGTCACCGACGTTGTCTCCGACGAGGTCCGCGATGACGGCCGGGTTCTTTGGCGAGTCTTCCGGGATACCGGCCTCGACCTTTCCGACGAGGTCAGCACCGACATCGGCCGCCTTTGTATAGATTCCTCCACCCAGTTGGGCGAAGAGAGCGGCAAAGGACGCGCCGAACGCATATCCTACGACCATGAAGAGTGCAGTACCGATACCCCTGTCATAGGTGATCCCGTTGACGGTCACTATGTCACCGGGCACGAGGTATCCCTGGAACAGGAAGAACATGCCGGCCACACCCAACAGGGATAATGATACGACAGCCAATCCAGAGACTGCTCCTCCACGGAAGGAGACTTGCAGGGCCTCTCCGAGCGTCCTTCTCGCGGCGCTCGCGGTCCTGATGTTCGAGTTCACAGACACATACATTCCGATGTATCCCGACAGGGCTGAGAAAAAGGCACCCATCAGGAAAGCCACACCAGTCTCCCAGTTGATGCCAATCATTATGATGACACCAAGAATGACGCTGATGATGGCTATCGTCTTGTATTGACGAGCAAGGTAGGCCATAGCGCCTTCGCGGATAGCGTCACCGATCGCCTTCATCTCAGGCGTTCCGGTGTCCTTCTTGAATATCTGCCAAGATAGGATGCCCGCGGTAAGCAGACCAACCAAGCCCGCAATTGGTATAACGTAAACCAATGAATTCATATCCATAGTTTAAACCCCCGTTTGCGAGTTTACGGCATAATAAAGGTTCGTATATAAATCGCTTATCCTGATATCAGGAGCGAAAAGGTTAATCTGGATGACCTGCCAAACAATATTCGAAAAACGTATTTCCTATATTATTATCAGAATAGCAGCTTTTTGGATATGGCATGCAATCAGTTCATTTTTTGATTCCTAAAATACTCAAAACGAAAATGTGGTAGGAAAAAGGTGATTCTTTCCAGAAATCGTAAGCAGGTCAGAGAACCGGCCTTAGGAAAAAAGGAAGGATTATGGCGCAGGGTCCGTTCAGAACCTTGCCTTCAGAACGACAATCCCCTCTCTGCGGGATATGTCAATGGACTGCTTGCCGGTCTGGTGGTTGGTACCCCTCATCTTCAGCACCTCCAGGTACTTCCTTCGGGCACCCATCTCCTCCGAGAGCATGAGCAGGATTATGCCGTCTACCGCGTATGATACTTCCGTCGGATAGAGCTCGCCCGGGTTCACTTCGCCGGTCACCAGCGTGGTGGCGTTCCAGTTCTTCAGGCGATTGGATAGGTCGAAAAGGAACTGTCGGTAGTCTCCCTTCATCATGCCACCGATCACAGTGATCGGATCGATGACTATGCGCTGGGGCACGACCTCGGCGATCTTCTCTTCGATCATCGACATGAGCTCGCTTGGCTTGGTGTCCCTGATCATGGCCCCGAGGTCCATGTAGACGATCTCGTCGTTGAAGTAACCCTGATCCATGAAATCGAACTGGGACGCATACCGCAGCATCCACTGGGTCGGTTCGCTGAGAGTGGTGAAATAGAGCCCCTGCTCACCCTTCTTGGCCCCTTCGCAGAGGTACTTCAGTGCGAAGGTGGTCTTCCCCGTCCCCGCTGGTCCCGAGAGAAGAATGACTGAAGGGAACGGGAACCCTCCCTCGATCATATCGTCGAGACCAGGTATACCGCTGGTCAATCGGATCAAGTCAGGCCGCTTCTTGCACTCATCTTTTTCCATTATTGGCTCACCCCGTTGAAATTTAGATCGCTGATCCGCCTGGAGCGCCTCTCCATATCGGCATCCGGTTGCCCGGTGGACGTCTCGTTGATGTTTACCTCTTTCTTACAGAGGGATCTGGCCATTTCGAATAAGGCCTGGTTTCGCTCCTTGTCAACTACCAGGGGGATGGCTATCCGCCCGTTCATGCTGAGGACGTTCACGAAATCCTTAAGGAACGACTCCACAGCAGAGAAGCTATTGTAGGTGAGCAGCGCGGCCAGATTATCGATCATGGCGAATGCGCATCCCTTAAGGTCGATCGAACTTCCATTGGTCCGTAGGGTCCATTCCTTGATCGCCCCAGGCAGGTCATCGATGTGGAACGGTCCGTCGACGAAGCTGACGTTGGCTTGGGCGACCTTGCAGTCGGCAGAGAATTGGCTGATGGCGTCAACGAAAATTAGACCTTGGACATTTATCTGATGCATGGTCAGCAGGTGCACCATGTATTGGTGCGGCCTGTCCACGGATATGAACATCCCGGTTCTGCCGTTCTCATTCGAGAGCGCTTTGAGGAGAAGCATGTTGACTCTGACGAACTGGGTCGATTTGACGTCGAGAAGGATAGGGCCTGTTAACGAGGGATCCCCTACGCTTTCTTTCAGACGCGCTGTCAACTTAATATCCTTCTCGTTCATGCCAGTCTTTCGTTAAATCGTGAAATGTAATATTTAAACCCTTTTCGGTGCTTATCCATTAAGATACCCAGGCCCGCTCAGATCACTTGATCCCGTTCATACAAAGTGAAAAGAAGAGATGTATATCGAACTCCAATATACTATTCTACTATCAAGGAGATTAGCCCTGGAGGCGATGTCTTGGACCATTCCGACCTGATCGGGCTTCTGTTGGTCTATCTGTATATAGGGTCGGTGGTCATGATAGCGATCCGTTCCAAGTTCCTTAACGAAAGAGGATGGAACCGGAAGTTCATCCACATAATGATCGGGAACATCGTTCTTATTTGGTGGATGTTCAACGACAAGTTCGTCATGGCCTTCCTGGCTGCGGCCCCTTTCATCCCAATACTCCTATATTCTTCGATCAAAGGGAATAGCATCGCACAGAAGGAGGGGGCCCGATCGGTACGATCTGCTCTGGCCGAGGCCTCTCTGAACGGACACAGGTTCGGCCTGGTCTATTACGCGATATCCTGGACGTTGCTTGCTTTCCTCATGTTCGATCATCGATTGATCGCTTCGATCGCCATCGTGGCCATGGCCTACGGGGACGGAATGGGTGGGCTCATCGGCAAGCGGTTCGGCAAAAGAAAGCTGTTCGGACACAAGACCCTTGAAGGATCGTCAGCGGTCATGGTCTTCACCTCCATCTCCATCATGGCGATCATCGGCTTCTATGGCCTTTTGTCCTCCTCAGGATGGTTTCCGATCGACCATGTATCTATAACCGGTGCCTTGCTGATCGCTATTTCCATCGGCGCCTACGTATCCTTAGTCGAACTGATGACTCCCGGAGAGTTTGATAACCTGATCATCCCTTTGTCTGTGGCAACGATCTTGCTTGTGGCAGGTGTCTGATTTGAGATGGATTGTGATCGATGGGATCGATGGCTCGGGTAAATCCACCTATGCGGGCCTGATCGCTGAGTATTACCAGGACAGAGGCGAAAGGGTCATCGTCCATGTGCACCCTTCGACCGGAAGGCTCGGCCGGATATCCCGCAAGGCACTGGAGTCCAATGGCAAGGCGATGCACATCGTGGCCACCGTGTTCTTTGTCGCAGATGTCCTGAGATCGCTGAGCTTACTCAAGAAAGAGGGGAAGATCTATGACACGGTGATCTTCGTCCGTTATGTCCTGGCCACGGCATATCTTCCTGATCGGCTCGCACCCATAGGTTATGAGTTCATCAGCAAACTGCTTCCGATGCCGAAACGGTTGATGCTCATAGATATCGATCCTGCCATTGCCAACGAAAGAATATCGAGGCGGGCCGAGAAGAAGGAGATGTTCGAGGACCCGGCCAATCTGATAAGGGCACGTGAGAAGTTGCGATCGTTGGCGTCAAAGGAGTGGAGGATCATCGACAACTCACTCCCGATGGATATGGGCCGGGAATCGCTCTACCGAATTCTGGAAGATTGGGACAGGACCTACGACTGAGCCTGGTCTAGCATGGCTTGTCCGGCGGGATCTGGATATCTACAAAATGTTCCTCATGAAGCAGGGGGCACTCGTCCGATTCGCACGGTTCGATGTGGATCAGCACGCTGGTGTTCCTCAGGCTGGATTCGATCTCCTTCTCGATGGTGTCGCACACAGCATGCGCCTCCTGAACGCTGATGTCCTTCTTGACCACGAGGTGCATATCGATGAACCTCTCCGATCCGGCCTTTCGGGTCCTGAGGGCATGATAACCAATGAACATCTTGCAGTGCTTCGCCATGATGGTCTTGATGATCGCCTCCTCCTCAGGCGGCAATTGCTGGTCGATCAGGCCTTTGCTCGCCTCCTTGGTCAGGTCCCAGGCCGCCTTGACGATGAGGCAGGCGACCAGGATGGCGACAATGGGATCAAGAATGGCTATCTGGGTGATCTGGATAAGGATCAGTCCGACGAATACCCCGAGCGAGGTCAGCACATCCGTCCTCAGGTGCAGCCCATCGGCTATCAGCGCCATGGAGTCCTCTTCCCGGCCGACCTTCAAAAGCATGTGGGAAACGTACAGGTTGACCATCACGGAGATGCCCATGATGACGATACCGGCAAGCAGGAACTCCGGTGCGGAGCGCTCGAAAAGTTTGCCCAATGCCTCGTATACGATCAGTCCGGCTGCGAACAATATGAGGATGGCCTCGATGACACCGGCGTAGTTCTCATATTTCCCATGCCCGTATGGATGCTCCTTGTCTGCCGGCTGACCGGATTTCTTCACCGAATAGTTGGCAATCACTGCGGCAACCAGATCGATCATCGAGTGTATCCCTTCCGAGATGACCGATATCGAACCGGTCGATATCCCGGTTACCAGCTTCAGCCCCACGAGGCCAGAGTTGCTGTAGATCGAATACCTTGCCACCCGAACCTTTCTCTGCGTCAACCTTAACTCCAATTTCTTACTGGCTTATAGGGTTATGCCTTGATCGGTACGACGATCTTGATCTTCCGTTTGCCGCCCCCTTGATGTGCCGAAATGTCGGAATAGGAAAATGCTCTCGTGGACGGATGGAACGGAGCCTCGAGGGGGCCTGCCATGTGTTGCCTGGGCCTGATCCGGATCAGTAAGAATTGCACATCGCGACGCTCGAGCCGATTTCATGAGAATTATGAGGTATCGACCAAAAAGTGTTGATGTTCCGCCGTCAGGAACTTTTTTCTAGGAGCAACCCTTCAGATGTTCCTGGTAGTGAGACCATGGAAGAGATCAAGGTCAAGGACATCAAGATCGAAGGCCCGATGACCGTCGACGAACTGATGCGCCAGATGAGCGAATCCGGGGGGTTCACCGGACGCAAGCTCGCCGACGCCACGGACATCATCGAGCAGATGGTAAAGGATGAGAAATGCGTCACCTTCCTGTCATTCCCGGCATGCATAATGGCCACCGGCACGAGAGGCGTCCTGGTGGAGCTGGTCAAGAGAAAGCTGGTCGATGTCATCATCACCACCTGCGGCACGCTCGACCATGACCTGGCACGCACCTGGAAGCATTACTACAAGGGCGACTTCCTTATGGACGATGCGGAGCTGAGGCGCGAGGGCGTGAACCGTCTGGGCAACGTGCTCGTTCCGGACGAAAGCTACGGCCTCGTCCTGGAGGAGAAGCTCATCCCGATGTTCGAGGAGATCCTCGAGGGACGGGACTCGATCTCCACACATGAGCTGATCGACGAGGTCGGCAAACGCCTTGATAATGAGGAATCGCTGCTCTATTGGGCGCATAAGAACAAGGTCCCGATCTTCGTCCCCGGCATAACCGACGGTTCTTTCGGGTCACAGGCATGGATGTACTGGCAGACGCACCGCAATTTCAAGATCGACCTGTTCGCCGATGAGCAGGAACTCTCCGATATCATATTCCATGCGGACGATACCGGAGCCATCATCGTCGGCGGGGGCATCTCCAAGCACCACGTCATCTGGTGGAACCAGTTCAAGGGGGGGCTGGACTACGCGGTCTACCTGACCACCGCAATGGAGTATGATGGCTCCCTCAGCGGTGCCCAGGTCCGTGAGGCGGTATCCTGGGGAAAGGTCAAGGAAGGGGCCGCCCAGATAACAGTGGAAGGCGACGCCACGATAGCGCTTCCGTTGATCGTCGCTAGCATCATTGAGCGAATGCAATGAACAAGAGAGTCGTGGTGATCGGTGGGGACGGGATAGGCCCGGAGGTCACCGCGTCCGCCATCAAGGTGCTGGAGGCCGTGCATGCCCCGCTCGACCTGACCTTCGCCAGCATGGGACTGGAATGCTACAGGCGAACCGGGTCCTATCTCCCCGAAGAGACGGTCAACGCACTGGATGGCACCGATGCCTGCCTTTTCGGTGCGATCACATCCCCCGATGCGAGTGTCAAAGACTACCGTTCACCTATACTCTGGCTTCGGAAACATTTCGATCTGTACGCCAATGTGAGACCGGTGAAGAGGCTGGTCCCGGATCTGGGCATCGGCGACCTGAACGCGGTCATCGTTCGTGAGAACACCGAAGGCATGTACACCGGCATAGAGCATGCCGAGAACGGCGTCGTCACGCTGGAACGAAAGGTGTCCGAAAAGGCCTGCCGCCGTCTGGTGCGCTATGCGATAGAACATTGCCGCCGGGAAGGCATCGACAACATCACCTGTGTGCACAAGTCGAACGTGCTCAGGCTTTCCGATGGCATGTTCAAAAGGGTGTTCTACGAAGAGGTGTCCAGTTCCGGTCTGAAGGCGAATGACCTGTTGGTGGACGCTGCGGCGGCAGCCCTGATCATAAAACCGAAACAGTTCGGGTGCCTGGTCACCCTTAACCTTTACGGCGATATCCTATCGGACGAGGCGGCAGCGGTCGTTGGAGGCTTGGGATTCGCCCCTTCTGTCAACCACGGGGACCGATTCGACATCTACGAGCCGACCCACGGTTCCGCCCCGGACATCGCCGGGAAGGGTATCGCCAACCCGACCGCGGCGATCCTTTCCTCGAGCATGATGCTCCGGGACATGGGATCGAGACGGGAGGCGACGCTCGTCGATGCCGCGGTCGTCTCCGCCTTAAGGAAGGGGGTCCGGACCCCGGACGCCGGAGGTTCGGCCACCACCGATGAGTTCACCGAGACGGTGCTGGCCGCCCTGGAACAGGCTCAACGGTAGAGGGGGTCGTGGGACGTGGCCAGCCGGTGTTCGTTGCCCATGCCGGCAAGCTTCATTACCTGATACTTCTGGGCATCCCGGTAGCTGCCTTTCCGGTCGTGAATGACATTGGCCTCCCTCGGTGTGACCGTCGGGTCGGTCTTCTTCATGAACCGGTAGAGCATGTCGCTACTGGGAAGATCGAACCTTATGCCGAACATCCGGTTCTCGATGGCGGGATCGATCTCCCGGTCGTTGGAGGCGGCTATCATGTAGCCCTCGAACTCATCGATGAAGTTCAGGAACGCCACCACCGATTCTAGCAGAGAACCGAACGATTTCATATCGTTCCGGTTGTGCAGGATCAGGTCACAGTCGTCGATGAACAGAACACTGTCCTTGCCCACCGCCCTCTTGACCGAGTTGATCACCCGAATGGTGTCCCCGATATACTCGCCGAGAAGCATCGAGGCTGGGATCGAATAGGTCTTCAATCCCCGCTGCTGAGCGTTGGCCAGCAGCTCATGGGCGAAAAGGGTCTTCCCCGTACCAGGCTCACCGCTGAGCAGTATCTTCTTCCACGGTTCCTTGCCGTTCCTGAACAGGCTGAGGTACGCCTTTGCCAGGTCCGATGAGATGAGCGCCTCGTCGATGTTCTCGTCAGGCCTCTTCACGAAACCGAATCTCTCCACGTCCATCCCGTCCTCCTGGACGGTGAGATCGAGACGTGTGTGCCGGTCAGTGTGGAGCGCCTCGGCAGGCTCGATCTTCTCTACCTTAACGTAGATCATTTCGCCGATCTTGAAATCCTGGATGTCCTCATCCTTGAAGTACTCGATGATGAAATGCTCGAGCGAGCGCCGGTTCATGGCGTCGCCGCGGAACAAAGGGAATACCCTGACCTTGACATTCTTAGCCCTGGAGAACATGCTGAATCACCTCCGGTGGAAGAACCGAATCGATCATGAACTTCGATTTGGGCTCCAAGTACTTCATCTTGATGAATGCTTTGATGTCGTCCACCTCGAAGATCGGGACATGGCCGTTATCGATGACCGTGCCGAAGGACGGAGAGACGATCATGCCGGTCAGATCTTCCAGCAGCGCATCCCCTATCCCGAAGGCCAGCCGCGAGTTGTCGTTATAGCCGTTTACCTGGTATTCGGTGTCTAGATAGTCTGTCTCCGAGAACATCATGTAACGGTCCCCCTTCAGTCCTGCCAGCTGTGACACTACCGGGGCATAGGCCCTGATCCGGTCGTTCAGGAGATCGGAATACTCGTCCAGAACAGAACTGGCCGCCGCCCACACCCAGACCTGCCGGGCGAAGGAGCTCTCCTCACCGTCGTTCCCTTCGATGGGCCTGAGCTCCATCCGTGCCAGCCTGTCGCCCAGATCGCTCATGCCCAATGCCTCGTCGCAATCGGGACAGGAACATCCATAACCTATCAGGTTGCCGGAGGTAATGGCCGGGTCATCGAATCGGAAGAGCGGCGGAATGATGTTGGAGAGGACGAATCCCTTGACCGAATCCGCATACGGCGATCCTTCGATTGCCAGAGTTATCATTTCCACCATCGGGCCCAGGTCTGCCTGGGGGCATGCGTAAGCCGCCCGGGTGCCGCTGGAATATAATGCCCTCATCCTCTGGGGGAGGTTCATGCCGATGTTCACTCCGACATGGAGCCCTCCGAAATTGTCCACCAGGTCATCGACCCTGTCCGCCGAGGCGTCATCGTCGATCATGCTAATGTCTACTAGTGGAGTCCCTTTGCCTTCTGAAAAGATCAGCCTATGGCCTTCTTCGAAATTCATTGATGCACCGTTGTCCGTTTTGCCTTTTGCAGAATCAGGTCGATGATATCAAGGAAGGAGTAATTAACCATTCAGGGAAAAGGCCCGCATCCATCGCCCTAACTATTGCTTTGTTCGACTGGCGATTTCCTTCCTGGCCAATTCCTTGGTCCTGACTATCGCGTCGCCTATGGCCTTGACGGTGCCCTCCCTCCGTTCATGCTTCATGCACAGCATGCAGGCGAGCTCTTGGGATCTCACCTCGTTCGACGCCGTATCCCCCGCCCCGGTGTCGATGAAGAGGACGCGGGTGAAGCCCTCGAACATCATCTTGAGGAAGAACAGAGGTTCGTATCCCTGGTCCCTCATGCTGTCCAGCTTGAAGAGCTTGATCAGCCCATCCGGTCCGTTCCGGGCCCATCCAGACGGATAGAACCAGGTTATGCCCCCAGATTTTTTCTCCCGGTGGTACTCATCGTCAGGCAACATGGCGGCAATGCAATCCTCATATTCCAGCATGACCAACGGAACATTGACCTTCTCTGGCATGCCCTTCAACGTCTGGCAGTGACCATAACCGAGGAAAACGGCGTCATATTGACCCTCCATGGTGGCAAGGCGTTCCTGGATCCGCTTGAGGAGCTCATCGGTATAGATATGGAGGCCGAAATCCAGGTATTCACGGTATACGATGTCCGGATCGTCCTTGGTGACCTGTTCGATCTCGTCCCTGATCGCGTCGCAGCCGAGGATGGCGATCCGCATGCCCCCCACGATGCGTTGCGAAGACATTAACCTAGTGCCCTTTCATGATCGATTCACATCGGGACATCCATCATCAGATAGTGGGAGGGCGGCAATCCCAGGCGGCGATAGGCCTCGATGGCGTTGAGGTTGTCCTTGTCCACATAGAGCCTGATACCGAATACATCGCCCTGTCCCTTTGCCATGACCCTGATCTCTTCCAGCAGAGCGCGCAGAAACCCCTTCCGCCGATGATCGATATTGACATAGACGCTCTGCACCCACCAATATTCCCCGTTCCTCCAGTCGCTGAACTCGGATGTTATCATGCATTGGCCAACGACATGGCCCTCCTGCCTGACCAACAGATAGAAGCCCCTGCCCGGTTCGCCTAAGAACCGCTTCATGGCGCTGGTGACCGTCTCCCTATCCAAGGTTTTCCCTTCCGATTCCTTCGCCATTCTCAGGATGTTGTCGACGATCGCTTCGATATCGTCGGGGCCTGCTTTCGATGTAATGAAACCCATGAGATCGACCGCTCTTTCTACCCGAAAGGCCAGGTAGGTCTTTATCTTTGACCCGCACGTCATCGAATGGACGTGTTATTCTTCTGCCTTTATCAGGCACATGATCCCCACCATCCCTATGTCACACTGGCCGGAGCGTGCCCGCGAACACCTGCCATGCCAGAGCGGTCTTCGCCACCAGACTGAGCACTATGTAGATGTACTCCCCGTACAGGTAGTCCTTCCATCTTCCTACTTTGCGATACTGCAGGATCATATTGAATGCGAAGGAAAAGAAGAACACCGCCAGGGATATGAAGATGAAATAAACGAAGGTGGGGACCGAGTTCGAACTTGTCGACCCTGATCCAACGAGGTAGATCGTGATGCCTATCCAGGGGACGATACCGGCCAAGGTTCCGAAAATGAAGGGCGTCCAGTTGACCTTTTCCCTCTTCTGGTTGTACATCTCCATGAGCATCCCGAACAGGTTCATGCAGGCATTCACAGCGAAGATGGCGATCAGGCTGACGATGTCATAGATCCCGACCAACATCGATATGACCACGATCATGACCGATGAACTGACGGCATACTCGACCCACCTGGCATAGTTGATGTGATTCTCCAGGTTGGCAACGTACCATTTGAAGGCCCGAGGGGTCGAGAGCAGGAGATGATCTGCAGCCGAGATGAACAGGAACAGTGCTATCATCGGGGCGATCGGCAGATTATAGACGACCTGGACCACGGGATCGAGATGTTGGGTCAGCTGGTTGTACTTGAGGAATGAACTAGAGATCGGCAGGGCATAATTGCTGCTGATGGCTAGAATAATGGCAGCCTGGACAAAATGAAGAAAACCCATTGCGATGTTGAATCTTCTCAGTCCCTTGTAGGTTGGTGATTCCCTCGTCATGATCATACCCACATCTCAGACGGTGCCATTCGTATATGTTATCGACTTTCGATATACAAATTGTTCTCATCCAAAACGTTATGGATCGGATCACGATCGAATGCTTGGGTCGCCGCCTCTCTCAAGGAACTTACTTTCTTGGATCGGTCAGAAAACATGGAGATCCCTTACTGAAGACAGCGGAAACAGCACCCTATTCTGCGGATTCGGTGAGCCAATGTCAAATACGAGTGCCATGACTTTTGTTTTTCCGGAGATGTCAGGATGAGGTACAAACTGTTCGGTAAGGGCGGGCTCAAAGTCTCCGAGCTCTGCCTGGGTACCATGACCTTCGGAGAGGATTGGGGATGGGGTGCCTCGAAGGAGGAGAGCAAAAGGATCTTCGATGCCTATGTCAACGCCGGAGGCACCTTCGTCGATACGGCCAATGGCTATACCAATGGAACCAGCGAAAAATACGTGGGAGAATTTATCGCCCAGGATCGGGAAAGGTTCGTTCTTGCCACGAAATTCACGTTCGGCGGCAAACCCGACAACCCAAACGGTGGAGGGAATCATAGGAAGAGCATGTTCCAGGCCCTCAACGCCAGCCTGAAGCGCCTCAACACCGATTACGTCGACATCTATTGGGTGCATGCGTGGGACCAGATCACTCCCCTTGAGGAGCTAATGAGGGGGCTGGACGATATGGTCCGAGCCGGAAAGGTGCTGTATGTCGGTTTCTCGGACGCCCCTGCCTGGGTCGTTGCCAGGGCGAACGCGATGGCCGAGGAAAGAGGATGGACGATCTTCACTGGATTGCAGATACCGTATAGCCTGGTGGAACGGACACCGGAGAGGGAGCTACTTCCGATGGCGAAGCACCTTGACCTGACCGTCATGGCATGGTCCCCCTTGGGTGGCGGGATCCTCAGCGGCAAATATAACACGGGAAACGCTGAAAAGGATGCCAGGATGAAACAGAACTATGCCCGGAATCCGTTTGCCCTGAGTGAGAGGAACCTGAAGGTGGCCGAGCAGGTGGTCGAGATAGCCAAGGAGATGAACAGGACACCCTCCCAGATAGCATTGAATTGGCTGAAGCAGAAGAGGAACGCTCTGATAGTGCCCATCCTCGGGACCAGAAGGCTGGCACAGATGGAGGACAACCTCGCCTGTCTCGATTTCTCTTTGAACGAGGCAACGATGAAGAGGCTGGACGAGGTAAGCGACGTCGATCTGGGATTCCCGAACAGCTTCCTCGGAAGGGAGATCAACAAAAAGATGATACTGGGAGATTATTGGGACAGTTTAGACAACCATCGTGCTTGAGCAATGGAGGAACTGGCTCCGAATTACTTACGATCATCTTTCATCGGATGATCTTAGGCGTGGTGTTGGGACCGATGATAAGCAAAGGTCCTACTGACCAGAGGTTCGTTTCTTTCCGAGACATGGATGTTGACCTGACCCGGGAAGCGAACAGATCCTCTGGATTCTGGAGCATCAGTCATGAATTGAATGACGATGTACAGTCCTGTGCTCGGAGTAAGCATTCATCCTTTTTTTGCCAGATTGGTTGGACGAACACCTGGTCCATTTCTTATGATGATCATCAAGGATTCCGAAATGGACTGGCTTTCAATTTAGGCTAAATTCGGGTTCTGTAAATTACTGCCATATCATTAAGGCATAAGTTTCCAATCGTTTTGTACCACCACTTTGAGGTATATTGATAATTAATTTCTGGTGAGGGATCAAAATGGAAAATAGAGAAGGAACCCGTCTACGGTCCATTATGATAGTGACAATGATCCTGACTGGAGCGTTCTTTGTCGTTTCACCAAGTCCATCAACTGCCGAGCAGGCAGGCGATTACACCTATTCGATCAACGACGGGTCCGCAGTGATATCAGCCTATACCGGAGCAGGAGGGGCTGTCACCATCCCTTCCTCCCTGGGGGGATATACAGTGACGGGCATCGGCGCCTATGCGTTCAACAATGCTGCGGGCTTCTCGGTAAGGTCCTTGATCATCCCCGATAGCGTGACAAGCATCGATATCTACGCCTTCGATGGATGCACTGCGCTCACCTCGTTGACGCTGGGCAGCAGCCTCCTCACCATAGGCAACGGTGCATTCGAGCGTTGTTCTGGTCTGATCTCCGTCACCATTCCCAACAGCGTCACCAGGATCGGAAGCTGGGCGTTCTATTCCTGCACTTCCCTCTCCACCCTGACCCTGGGAAGCGGCGTGGTCAACATTGGCGATTATGCCTTTGACGGGTGTTCCGCCCTGGTCTCGTTGACCATCCCCAACAATGTGGTCAGCGTCGGAACGAGCGCGTTCGAGGGTTGCTCCGCGTTAACCTCCGTGTCCATATCAAACCGGGTACAGACCATCGGCAGTTTTGCGTTCTATGACTGCAAGGCACTTATGACCGTGACGATGGGCAGCGGTGTGACAAGCGTAGGCAGCTCCATGTTCTATGGTTGCGATCTCTTGACCTCGATCACCTTCTTGGGGCTGGTCGCACCGACCTCGGTCGGTTCATACTGGTTGCCCCTCAACTCGTACATAATCAGAGGTCATGCCTATGCCACCTCGAATTTTCCCGCCCCAGGCAACACATACTACGGCCTGATGATGGAGTCTACCATCGATCCAGTGGTCCCAGAAGCTCCGAACGGACTTTCTGCGGCTCCCGCCGATGCTGGGATGGTCCTTACGTGGTCGGCGCCCTCCTCGAGCGGCGGTGGGTCTATCATCGACTACAAGATGTACCGAGGGACCGCATCCGCAGGGGAATCATATATCGGACACACGGGCAGCGGTTCTGCTCTGACCTATACGGACACTGGCCTGACCAACGGCGCTACATATTACTATCAGGTCACTGCCGTGAATGCCTATGGGGAAGGGCCGGGAAGCAATGAGATCTCTGGAAAGCCTTCGGTCGCATTGTCAGCTCCGCGGGACCTTCAAATAACAGCCGGCGACAGCCAGGCATCACTTACCTGGACAATGCCGAGCACAATAGGTGACTATCCGATCGATTACTATATCGTCTATCAGGACGGGGTCGACGTAAGACATCCGACCGGTACCACCTCGATCATCACGGGCCTTAACAATGGACAGCCCTACATCTTTGCAGTAGCCGCCCATAATTCCGTGGGCGTTGGACCCCAAACGGCCGCAACACCGACGACTCCGGTTACCTCAAAGACGGTTCCAGGAGCTCCGACCGGACTGGTTGCGACACCTGGTAATGCCCAGGTGGCACTTTCCTGGTCTGCACCAGTTAGCAATGGAGGTGCGACCATAGACTATTATCTTGTCCTTGTGGACGGAGTTGCCAAAACGGCCCACTATAGCACAACGACCGCGACCGTTTCCGGTCTGACCAATGGTCATCAATACAGTTTCACGGTCACCGCCCACAACGTCATCGGCACCAGCCTCCAGTCAGCTGCGGTGAAATCGACACCAACGGCACCAGTGACGGTTCCAACCGCGCCCAGGGACCTGACCACCATGCCCGGTGATGGGCAGGTGTCACTGACATGGTCTGCTCCATCCAGTAACGGAGGGGCGGCCATCGACTATTATCTCGTCTATGTCGATGGGGTTGTAAGGACCGACCACTATCCTGCGAGTTCCGCGATCATAACTGGGCTGACCAATGCAAAATCCTACAGCTTCACTGTCGCCGCACACAATTCCGTTGGGGTCAGCTCCCAGTCCTCGGCCATCATCGCGAAGCCTGCTGCCACGATCACGGTTCCGGGAGTCCCTGTTGGTCCGAACTCCGTGCCTGGGGATGGGCAGATTGCATTAACATGGTCAGCACCCTCCAGTAACGGTGGGGCCAACATCGATTATTATCTGGTCTATACCGACGGAGTCGTCGGAACAGATCATTATACGACCACATCGGCCACCATCACTGGACTGACCAATGGCCAAACCTACAGTTTCACCATTGTGGCCCATAATTCGGTCGGAACCGGAGCGCAGTCAGCGGCCGTGAAGGCCAAGCCATCCACCTCCACGACCGTTCCAGGAGTCCCGATCGGTCTGACCGCGATGCCGGGAGATGGCCAGGTCGAGCTTTCATGGTCAGCCCCCGGGAGCAACGGGGGAGCGGCCATCGATTATTATCTGGTCTACGTCGACGGGGTTGCGAGAACCGATCATTACCCGACCAGTTATGTGACGTTGACGGACCTTGCCAACGGCAGGTCCTATACCTTCGCCGTCTCAGCCCACAACATCATTGGGGACGGTATACGATCTTCAGCCGTGACCTCCACCCCTTCGGTGACCCTGACCGTTCCAGGCGTGCCTACCGGATTGGTCGCCGTTCCTGGAGATGGCCAGGTATCTTTATCTTGGACGATCCCGAGCGGCAATGGCGGCTCGGTGATCGACTATTATGTCATCTATCGAAATGGCAGTGATGTGTCCCATGTGACATCCACGTCTGAAACGGTCACCGACCTGATGAACGGTCAGATGTATGGGTTCACCGTGGCTGCCCACAATGCAATCGGAATGGGAGCGCAATCATCTTCCGTTACCGCTATGGCTTCCGCCACCACCGCCGTCCCTGGCGCCCCATTCGGCCTGACGGCCACCCCTGGTGATGGCCAGATCGTGCTATCATGGTCATCTCCTGGCAGCAATGGTGGGGCGACGATCGATTATTATGTGATCTACATCAACGGGACCCAGATGGCAGATCATTTTGTGGATAACGTCGAAGTTATTTCCGGATTGATCAACGGGCTGCAATACAACTTCACAGTGGCTGCCCATAACTCGGTCGGGATCGGTCCACAATCATCCGTCCTGTCGGCGATGCCTTCGCCTACAATAACGGTTCCTGGGATCCCAGGTGGTCTCAACGTCACTTTGGTCAAGGACCTGGTTTCATTGTCGTGGGATCCTCCCAGCGTCAACGGAGGGGACGCGATCGATTATTATGTGATCTTCCAGGATGGCGTGGATGCCTATCATGAAACAGCCACCTCAAAGATGATCGTAGGTCTGACCAACGGACGGCTCTATAACTTCACAGTGGCAGCCCACAACTCGGTCGGAGTGGGGCAGAGTTCCACAATGGTCAACGCCACCCTGCACTGGAGCCCGGCGCTGCCAGATGTACCTTCCAATGTGACAGTTGTGCCAGGCGATGGATTGGTTACGATTACCTGGAGCGATCCCGATAGCCCTGGCAGTTCTCCGATAGATTACTATGTCGTCTATCAGGACGGTGTCGAGGTAGCGCACCTCATTGGTAATGTGACCACCATCACCGGTTTGACAAACGGCCTAACCTATGATTTTGTGGTTGCTGCCCATAATTCAGAGGGCATGGGGGAGAACTCGACCGCCATCACAGTCACGCTTACATCAAGAGCGGAACCACCAGGAACCACCATGGGCCTGACGGTCACGCCCGGTAACTCGTCGCTGATGATCAGCTGGACCGCCCCCCAGTATTCAGGATCCTTCGAGATAGATTACTACGTCGTATATCAGGACGGTGTGGATGTTCTGCATGTTATCGATAACCAGACCACCATTGGCGGCCTCAACAACGGGCAGAACTACACCATCGAAGTGGGTGCCCATAACGCGGCCGGCGTGAGCAACCGATCGATTGCGCTCACCGTATCCCCCATGGGACCTAATTCCACCAACACAGAGACGTCCTCCCCGACCAAACAGGACAACAGCAGCAGCAACGTCATTCTCAACGTCGGTGCTGTCCTGCTGTTGATGGCGGCGATATTCGGGATCGTTTTGGCCGTTGAGAGGTTGAAGAAGAAGGCCTGAGCATACTTCGGACTAGAACCCGTATTTCCCTACATTGAGGGACGTCAATTACATGATGTTCGGTTCGGTTGAACGGAAAGAAGGCGTGAGAATCATTCCAGACCGCTTCATGCTCGTATCATCTTGCATGTCCGGTAACCCATTCGAAGCCCAGCCACCAAAGAAACATTGAAGAAGTGAGTGCGGGGATTGGGATTTGAACCCAAGGACCGCTAGGGACTAGACCCTCGATCTAGCGCCGTTGGCCATGCTTGGCTATCCCCGCTTAAACTGCCGAATGTTGGCTTCGGTTATTAATGTTTGCCCATGGAAGCGGGCCACGCTGGGGAACGTCGCTAGACCGTCCAGGTCATCGACGCATGGAAGGAGAGGTCTGGATATGCGGGAGAAAGTAGATTTCGGACGTGCCACGGGACTAGACTGCGGAAATGTCGACATAAAGGAAATGGGGATCGACCGGGAGAAGTTCATCGTGTGGTTGTTGACCAATCATCAGCCGATGGGTACCTGTTCCGTTTTATTGCCGGTCAATCTTTCCACTTCTTCTCGGACCTTGCCTTCTATTTGTTTTCCTTTTCCTTTCACTTCATCATTGCTCATAATTTGGGACAACGCGAGATATTGATGAAGGAATGGAGTCCCTTGGTATGCTAAGAATCGAAATGTTGTCCAAACGAGGCGAAAATATTGCCAGACCCGATATCTAATTAGGAGAATAATGAAACCCTCAAAGATTGTTCTTGACCCTATTCTCGATTAAGATTGCCAGACTTTTATATACTTCGTTCACCGAAGAATATTCAGGTAACAATGAGAAAAATATTCCTGTTCATGTCCCTGAGCCTAGATGGTTACTTCGAAGGACCCAATCATGATATTTCTTGGCATCGTGTCGACGATGACTTCAATAGGTTCGCCATCGATCAGCTCCGAGAAACTGATCTCTTCATATTTGGAAGGAGAATATACCAATTGATGGAATCCGCTTGGCCGAAGATAGCCGAGGACCCTTCCGCAACCGAGAACGATCTCGAGATCGCGCTCCTGATCAACCACACCGAAAAGATGGTGTTCTCCAGGACTCTGGATAAGGTAGAAGAAAAAGAAAATTGGCGTAATGTCTCGCTCAGACATGATTTTGATCCTGAGGAGATCAGGAAACTCAAGGACCAGCCAGGGAAGAGCATCTCGGTGGGCGGATCGGATATGGCTATTCCTTTCATTAGGGCAGGGCTGATAGACGAATTCCGTTTCACGATTGCGCCGGTCATGTTAAGGGCAGGCACTAGGATTTTCGAAGGATTAGAGAGCGATCTTGATCTGAAATTGATCAAAGCCCAACCATTCGCTTCAGGGAACGTTGTGCTTTGCTATCGACCCTCATCAACCGCTAAGATCTAGAATTGAACGTGTCCTATTGAAAATGGTTCACATCAGAGGTTAAAAATTCGGACCGACTTCGTTTCTATGACTACAAGGAGGAGGAGGAGAATCGCAATCGACGAAGTCGGTCAAGGTATTGGTCTTGCCTTTTGATTGGACTTCCTAAACGACGAATCGACATTTTCTCCTTATAAACCTCGGGAAGCTATTATCACTTTTGATTCTGATATTTTCTCAAAACTGGCTATCGTAACGTTCAGGTTAAGTTATCAATGACCGATAGATCCAACGATACGATATTTCGTACCACGTCATTCGCGAACGAATATAACTACGACCGGTGTTCCAAATCCATTCCATCTCATCAAGAGATCAACATGTAAGAACTATCGGGTCTATGAAATACCCTGGCAAGGAATATGTGACGGTGAATTATTTATATCGGCTTTACTTAGGAACGCCTGCCAGGAGAGGGAGGGCGGCCGACGGTAGGACTTCGGTCCAGCTGAGGAAGTTCCCCACTCCATGAGAAATGTGGACTGCAAAAGCGGTCGGGCGAGAGCCCGGGCAAGGGCGCAGAAACGACACAGTCCCGATCAATAGGATGATCCGTTAGGCGGTGACGTTCCCGGGAATTTGGTGAAACGGCGACACCTCACAGGAGCAAGCCCAAACAGCCGGAATGACAGCTCAGGACTGGCAGGTAGGGCGCTTAGTTGAATGCTGCCTGAAACAGAAAGGGGACTACTACCCTCACCTGGCACTAATGATTCCTCCAACAAAACCGAACCATCGCCATATTTCGTGGAATCAGCGGAAATGACGTCGTCATCGATCCGATCCCAAATGGCCCAATATTGTTCTGACTGGTATGAAATTCTGATTAAAGGATTGGGTCCGGACCGGTATCAACGAAGGACCGTAATTCCGCCGCAAACCGCAATTTTTTCGTGTTTATTACGGAATATTACGAAATATCCGATAAGAACTCGGGCAATTGGTATCAAGACACTAACGTAAGGCTGTATAGCAAGTGTGAGGAGTGGAAGTTTGTGAGGATCTCATCTGGAAAGCTATATCTGATCGAGGAGAGAGTGCCGTTGAGAACACATCAACTGTTGAGGAAAGAATTGGCGCGAGGTCGGGCGGCGTTGTACATCTCAAAGCATTCGCCGAGCCAGCTTGGAACCCAATTCAGTCTGAATTCGGATCCGTTGCAGACCAAATGGCTAACGCCAAGACCGGAGAACAGCTGCATTCCCCCGATGAACCTGGCGAAATTTGAGGAGAACGTCAAGGAATTTTTGAGGCTGAACCACGATGGGATCGTGGTGCTCAACGGGGTCGATGTGCTGGAGATGTGGAATGGAACCAGGCCGGTGCTCGAGGTCATAAAGAAGGTCCAGAAGGAGATGCAGGCCGGGGACGCCAATTTCATCATCAGCCTGGACCCAAAGAACCATTATCAGACCAGCCTCAACGCCTTGGAAAAGGCATCGGATGAGGTCGTATATCCAACGGTGTAGGGCTATCGGCCCTACCTCCCCATTATTTTCGTTTTAGCAACTAGTATCATTCATATTGCCGCAAGAGTTTCGAGTCCTCATGCCGAACGATCTAGAGGCGCTCGCTGAAAAGATAAAGAACGATTCGATCTCCGGGTCATCGGAGACGGCCATCTACGTTCTGAAGGCGCTTCACGAGATCCTCAGCGATCATGACACCAGCGGCGAACAGATGCTGGGTTTCTCCAAATTGCTGAGACAGGCGAAGCCGGCGATGGCCCCCCTCAGCAACATTGCCAAGATCATGGAGGCAGCGTCCTACGACCCCGACCCGGACAAGACGGCACTGAGCTCGGTGGAAAGATTGATGAGCAACGAAAGGACGGCTACTGACAGGATCGTCGAGAAGATCACCGAAAAGATTGAAGGGACGGTGCTCACCCTTTCCTATTCTGGAACTGTCGTGAACGTCCTGAAGGCCATCTCCAAGAATAAGGAGATCAAGGTCATCGTGGCCGAGTCGTTCCCGTTGGGAGAAGGAAGGAGGACCGCGGAGATCCTATCTAACGATGGGATGGAGGTAACGCTTGTAACCGACTCAATGGTCTTTGCCGAGGCGAGGAGCTCCGACCTCTGTCTGGTCGGCGCGGACGCCATAACCCCACAGGCCCTGATCAACAAGGTGGGTACCTACGCCATCGCCCTGGCCTCGGTCCAGGCGGGCATTCCCGTCTACGTGGCGTCGAGCACCCTCAAGGTCACTTCGGAACTGAAGCCCGATTGGATCATCGAGGAGAGGAACAACGGCAGGATGTCGGAACGCACCCAGCTGTTCGAACCCACTCCCCTGGAACTGATCACAGAAGTGATCACCGAGAAAGGAGCGTCAAGGCCGGGACGTCTTTTCCGGGCCTAGACGCTGATCATCTGGATGAACATCTTCACTTGATTGTCCCATTCGGTGGTGGTGATGTCGACCTCACTTTGGTTCTCACCACATGCGGTGACGGTCACCGATCCGCCTCCGCCTTCCAGGCAGATGCTGTCCGTGTCCTCGCTGACCACGGTCATTCCCAGCTTCAGGAAATAGGCTTTGGCCTTGGCGATCAATCTCTCAGGCGGAAGTTTGCTGCTTGCCCCATAGCGCATACCAGATACCTGAAACCAGAGGGGTTCGGATAATACTTAATCCCTACCTGGAGTTTACCAGGTTTCTGCATATATTTATGCCATTTGAGCACACACTGAACCGTTGATGTCGGACAAGTTCCCCAAGCTCAGTGAGAACGCCTTGACCGTGCTCCGGAAAAGGTACCTGCTGAAAGGCAGGTCAGGAGAGGTCATAGAGACCCCGGAGGACATGTTCAGGCGCATCGCCCGAAACCTCGCCTCGGTTGACTATTTCTATCATGATCGGGACGCCGAGAAGGAGGAGGTTGAGTTCCATCGGATGATGCGCTCCCTGGAGTTCCTTCCCAATTCCCCCACCATAATGAACGCGGGGACTCATATGCAGCAGTTGGCGGCTTGCTTCGTGATCCCGGTGGGAGATTCCATTGAGCAGATCTTCGACGCGGTCAAGTTCGCCGCGATAATCCACCAGACCGGTGGAGGGACTGGTTTCTCTTTCTCCCGTCTTCGTCCGTCCGGCGATCTGGTAGCCTCGACCGGCGGAACGGCATCCGGACCGATATCGTTCATGAAGGTCTTCGATGTGGCCACGGACGCCGTAAAACAGGGCGGGCGCCGGCGCGGGGCCAACATGGGGATTTTGCGCGTCGATCATCCAGATATCAGAGAGTTCATAAGGCTAAAGGCTGACCTAAAGACACTGTCAAACTTCAACATCTCCGTCGGGGTCACCGATGAGTTCATGCACCGTGCCTCAGAAGGGCGCCAGCTGGAGCTCATCAATCCCAGGAATTCGAATGTGACCGGCTCGGTGCATGCGGGCTCGTTGCTTGACGAGATCTGTTCCCGGGCCTGGGGAAGCGGAGACCCGGGCATGATATTCCTGGATGAGATCAACCGGAGAAACCCGACACCGGGGTTGGGGGACATCGAGGCGACCAACCCATGCGGGGAGGTGCCGTTGCTTTCCTTCGAGGCATGCAATCTGGGATCGATCAACCTGGACCGGATGCTGGTGGAACGAAAGGGGGATCATGAGCTCGACTATGACAAACTGAAGGACACGGTCGATGCCGGGATCAGGTTCCTGGACAACGTGATCGACGCGAGCAGATATCCATTGAGACAGATCGACCTCGTCGTCAAGGGCAACCGGAAGGTAGGGCTCGGGGTGATGGGCTTCGCGGATATCCTGGTAAAGCTCGGCCACCGTTACGGTTCCAAAGCCTCCGAGGTGCTGGCCGAGGAGGTCATCAGGACGATCAGGGACCAGGCGGAAAGGACGACCAGGAGGATCGGTGAGGAGCGGGGGGACTTCCCGAACATCGAGGCAAGCGAATTCGACTCGCCCAGACGGAACGCCACCGTCCTCAGCATTGCCCCCACCGGTACCATATCAATGATAGCGAACTGTTCGTCCGGGATCGAGCCTTTCTTCGCCCTCTACTATGATAAGCACGTGCTTGACGGAGAGACCCTCCATGAGATGAACCAATTCTTCTTGGACACTGCCGGTCGCAAGGGATTGGAGAGGGATCGCATCCTCGGGCTCCTTTCGAACCAGGATTCGATACAGAACATAGAATCCATACCGGAGGAGATGAGGAACATATTCGTGACCGCCCATGACATTGAACCTGAGAAACAGGTGCGGATGCAATCCATCTTCCAGAGATATGTGGACAATGCTGTGTCGAAGACCATCAATCTGCCGGAATCAAGCACCGTGGAGGACATCAGGAAGATCTATCACCTTGCGCACGAGCTCCATTGCAAGGGGATCACCGTATACCGGGAAGGGACCAAACCGGGCCAGGTCTACACGGCGGGCGGGAGGGGCGTCGAGTGCGCCACCTGCGGTCAGCTGGTGTGAATATGTGAGAGCGGGGATGGGACAGAATATTAATATTCATTACGTTCGATATCAAAGGTGATAGCCGACTGACCATCTTTATATGGGGAAAAAACCGATCGGCTTTTAGGCAGTCCAATCAAAGCCAAGACCTTTCTTGACTCGCCGACTTCGTCGATTGAGACTCCTCCCCCCAATATTCACACTTTCCCCCAAGGAAGTACGAAGCCGGCATCAGTTTTCCAATCTCTAAGGATTCGATCGATCGCGTTTGCTGGGCCAGCTAAATTCTAAAAAAATGATTAAGAGGTTTTGCCGGTGCATCACTCGAAGCGTAGCACCTCGGCCGGTGCCACCTTGGATGCACCGCGTGCTGCCGGTATGACGCAAAGCACCGTTGCTAGGAACGCGGCCAGGCCAAGTCCCAAGATCGGTACCCAGGCAATGACGAAGTCCATCCCCATGCCGTTCAGGTACAGGCTCCAGATATCGTATCCGACCACGATCCCTAATGCAGATCCGATGGCGATCCCCAAGGCCGAGATGAACGCCGACTCGATGGCGAAGTTCATGACGACCATGCGTCGCGTGTAGCCCATGGCGCGCATCATGCCGATCTCCAGCCTCCTCTCGTGTATCGACCTTATGGTTATGATGCCCAGGCCGGAGACACCGATGACCAGGCCCATGCTGAGGAATGCCTGGAACAATGTCATGAAGCTGTCGATGGTGCTCGTTATCTGCTTGGCAAGGGTCTTGATGGCTATGGTCTGGACCCCGAAGGCAACGAACTCCTGCTTGAACAGCGACGCTTGCTGGTCCGAGTCTAGGCCGGATGCGAACTTCACCAGGAACAGGCTTGAGCCGATCGGGTGATACGTCTCGTTGAAGGACGATTCCGATATGAACACCCCGTTCAGGTTGCTCTGTTTCATGAACCCGATCACGGTCACGTTCTTTGCGATGCCGTCGCTGGAGACCATGGCGAACTGCTGTCCCAGGTTGAGGGTGCTTGGCGTGTTCATACCGAATCCGAAGCTGCTCGATGACGGATACTTCGAACCGTCCAAGATCACTAGCGAAGGGTCCTGCTGGACCGCCGCCCACACATCGTTCTCGGTGTGGTACAGGGTGCTGTTCCAGGCGGTGAGCGGATAATTGCCGAGATGGTTGAAGCTGTCCTTCACGCCGGTCACCATATAAGTGAACGTTTTAGGTTCGACCGTTCCGTTGGGATAGACCTTCATGTATTGGACCATCACGTTCGTGGTGGGCAGCGCCTCCAGCATGGTGACGTTCTCCTTCGCCAGAGGACCCGCCGTTGCATTGATATGCTCCCATGGGTCGGAGGTGACCGGGGACATGCTGAACCCGATGACGTCGAACCCTCCCGAGGTCTCATCCACCATCTTGGTGATGCCCACCCCCAGCATGCCTGTCATCATGGACAGCGCCGTTATGGTGAAGATGACGATGGCGAAGATGAATATGCTGATCCCGGTCCTGAAATGTGCCTTTAGCGGATAAGAGATCGAGGTCTTGATCACCGCGCGGTATCCGTTCTTGAAACGGAATATCGCCGTGAAGAAAGAAACGAACAACTTCGAGTTGAACATCACGATCAGCAGACTGGCCACTATCATGAACAGGCCCGACACTATCAGCATCTCGATCCCCGAGGGGTAGTCGAATATCTTGAAGTCGCCCTTGGGCAACCAGACAAACAACACGATCGCCCCGGCGATGACCCAGGCCGGGCGGTCACCGATGAAGCGGCGGAGCAACAGACCCATGGATATGCCCATGATCGACAGTCCGCCGGCAGCCGGCGCCAGACTGGAGGTCTGCATGCCCAGGACCATCAGCAGGAGACCTGCGGCGAAGAGGACGATCCCGGTCCGGAACGCCTTCTTGTCCTCCTTGCGGACCGCCGGTTCCGGGATGTTCCTGATGGCCCGGACGATGTTCAGGTTGGATATCCTCCTGGTCACGAAGTAGACGGTCACGATGGTGATCATGAACCCGGCAGCGAACGATATGGCCAGGGAGAAGAAAGAGAACGTGAAGTAGTTGCTCAGGTTCGTGTCCCCGAACATCGGCATGCCCGAGATACCGAGGATGATCAGGTCTGCCATCAGAACGCCGACCACCATGCCTACCGCCGCAGCCACGCAGGCGTAGACGAGACCTTCATAGACGAACAGCTTTCTCAGGTGGGTCTTCCGCATGCCGATGGCACGGGACATCCCCATCTCGCTCTTCCTCTCCTCGCCCAGCATCGTGAAGATGTTGACGATCAACAGCATACCGGCCATGACCGAGAACGATCCCAGAACGAAGAACATGGAGGTGAACTGGCTCAGGTTGCTCCTTCCGCTATCAAGCATCTCCTTCTTGTCCAGTTCGATCTTCATGCCTGTCCCGGGCATGGTGTCGGCAATGCTGCCGGTGATGTCGTTCCTTACCTGTACGGAATATCCGAACGGATCATTGCCCTTCGGCTCGATGGAGACCAATATGGTATTGACCGTGTCTGGATGTGCTGTGAACGCCTGAGCGTCTGCAAGGTTCATGAAGACGTTGGCGTTGGAGTTGAACCCCCCGAACTGCGATGCGGTCACCACCTTGCTGACCGTGACCATCGTGGGGATGCCCTGGTAGAACACCATGACCTGGTCCCCTTCCTGGGCGGCCAGGTCCAGTGCCGCCTTTTCATTGATTATTATCGTCCCTGTCGCGGGCGCCTCGCTGACCATCGTGCCGTTCCTGTTCACCAGGCCGCCGAAGTCGGTGATCAGTTTGTTGTCGACCCCCAACAGCGTCACCGATGGCGAGAAGAGCTGAGTACGAGCATCGCGGATGGAGATCGAGGAAATGATCAGCGTATCCGCCGCACGAACGTGCTGTGTGGTGCTTATGTTGGAAACCAGAGGAGCGATCTGGGTTGAATTGTAATATACCAAGGTGCCGACATTGCTGGACTGCAGCTCGAAATCGACCTGCCCCATTCCCTTGGTGACCTGGTCGGTGATCATGTTGTCCATGGTGTCACCGACCACGAACGAAGCGGAGATGATCGCCGTTCCGACCATTAGGCCACCGATCACCAGAGCTGTCGTCCCGGGACGGCGGACGATGTTCCTCAGAGACATGCTGAACAATATCCGGTTGCGACTTGCGTCGACAAGGATCAGGATCGCAAGTATCGCCACGGCCGCTACCAACGCGTAGGCGATGGGCAGTATGAAGAATGGCAATATCAGCACTAGGACCGATATCACCGCGAACAGAACCGACCGAACCTTCAAGGGATCACCCCATCTCTTTGATCTCTTTGGCGATGTTCTCGACGTGCCCGTTGGTGGACACGACCTGCCCATCACGCATATGGATGATACGATCGCACTTGGCTCCGACCTCCGGGTCATGGGTGACGATGACGAACGTCTCCCCCACGTCCTTGTTCAAGCGCCTCATGAGGGCCACGATGTCGTCGGCCGTCTTCTTGTCCAGATCGCCGGTGGGCTCATCCGCCCAGACCAAGGCCGGCCGGTTCGCCAATGCCCGTGCGATGGTCACCCTCTGCCTTTCACCGCCCGACAACGATGCTGGCCTGAGGACTGCCCTCTCCTTGAGACCGACGATCTCCAGGAGTTCCATGGCCCTCTTCTTGGCCACAGATGGATCTTCGCCGCATATCAGTAATGGCAGCTCTACATTCTCGGAGGCGGTCAAGACCGGCAACAGGTTGTAGAATTGGAAGACGAAACCCATCTTCTTGGCCCGGAAGTTGGTCTTCTCATCGTCATTCATCGATGTGAGGTCGCTTCCGTCTATTATGATTTTGCCTTCGGTCACCTCATCTATGCCGGATAGACAATTGAGCAGGGTCGTCTTTCCGCAACCAGATGGTCCCATTATTGCGACCATCTCGCCTTTTTCGATGTCGATGCTGAGCCCTTTCAGGGCCTGAACAGTGACGTTTCCGGTGACATACGTCTTTTTAACTTCTTCAGTATGGATGATTGGTATGATGACCACCTTTTGGGCCTGAGCTTGGATTTGGCCTGAGCTATATAACATCTTTCTATTAACTTCCACATAATATCCACACCGGCCAATAAGAACCGGGGGAGATGTTTTCAAACGTCAAAGTCAATGAATCCGGTTCTCCGAGGGACGCGGTCAACGTGTATGGCGATTGCCGAAGTCAAATGAATATTCCACTCACTGTCATAATGGTCCGTTGTTTTATTGATGTACATATAGATACATCATTACTCAAAATTGTTATATATTCCCCTTTTCATTAGTGAGGTCATGACTTTCAAGCCAGAAGACATTAGGATCAATCTGGGGATGGAAGAGCTTCCCACGAAGTGGTATAACATCGCTGCCGATTCGCCGGAGCCCATTCCGCCACCCGCAGACCCGAAGACCGGAAAGCCAGTGCCTGCGGCAGCGCTGGAGGCCATATTCCCGAAGAACATCATCGAGCAGGAGATCTCGACGGAAAGGTACATCACCATTCCAGAAGAGGTCAGAACTGCATATGCCAGGTTGTGCAGGCCAAGCCCCTTGCAGAGGGCCATCAGGCTGGAGCAGGTACTGAAGACCCCGGCAAAGATCTATTTCAAGCGTGAAGACCTCAGCCCCACCGGTAGCCACAAGCCGAACTCCGCCATACCGCAGGCATATTTCAACATGAAGGCGGGCACTGAGAACCTGACCACCGAGACCGGAGCGGGCCAATGGGGCTCCTCATTGGCACTTGCCTGCGCCCTGTTCGATCTGAAGTGCACCGTCTTCATGGTCCGGGCCAGCCATGACCAGAAGCCCTACCGTCGGTATGTCATGGAGACCTACGGTTCGACCGTCCACGCATCTCCGAGCCCGGTGACCAATTATGGCAGGGAATGCCTGAAGGCGAATCCAAACAACACGGGTTCCTTGGGCATTGCCATCTCCGAGGCGATCGAGATGGCCGTGACGACCCCGAACAGCAAGTATTCGCTCGGGAGCGTCGCCAACCACGTCATGATGCACCAGACGGTCATCGGAGAGGAAGTTATGGCCCAGCTGAAGAAGATCGAAACGGTCCCAGACTACATGATCGGGTGCGTCGGCGGCGGCAGCAACTTCGCCGGGTTCGCGTTCCCCATGCTGGGTCAGAAGATCCATAAGAAGTGCGAGACCGAGTTCATTGCCTGCGAGCCCAAATCCGTCCCTTCCCTGACCAGCGGAGAATACCGTTACGACTTCGGCGACACCGCCGGAATGACACCGATGTTCAAGATGTACACCCTTGGACACGATTTCATGCCATCACCGATCCACGCCGGCGGACTGCGCTACCACGGAATGGCCCCGACGGTCAGCCTGATGAGCAAGCTGGGCTATATCCAGGCCAGGTCCTACGACCAGCTGGAGACGTTCGAGGCAGGTGTGACCTTCGCCAGGGCAGAAGGCATAATCCCCGCCCCGGAGTCGAACCACGCCATCAAGTGCGCCATAGACCTTGCCCTCGAGGCGAAGAAGAAGAACGAGGAGAAGGTCATCGTGTTCAACCTGTCCGGTCACGGGCTTATGGACATGAACGGGTACGCTCAGTTCGCCGCCGGCAAGATGACGAATGGCTGAGCGAGGCTAGGTCTCCGTCAAACTCCAACCAAACCCTTTTCTCACTTTTCTGACAAGAATGATATCGAGGTTATGTCTTCTCTGACCGGCGGAAGTATCATGACTGCGATCATTGTCCACGGAGGGGCCTGGGACATACCTGAGAATGAACATGCGTCCCATCTTAGAGGGTGCGAGCAGGCGGTCAGGGCAGGACACGATATCCTGTCCCAGGGCGGGAGCTCCATGGATGCGGTCGAGAAGGCCGTCCGAATCCTGGAGGACGATCCCACCTTCGATGCGGGACGGGGTTCTTTCCTCAACGATGTAGGCGAGGTGGAGATGGACGCCATGATCATGAACGGCAAGGATCTCCAGTTCGGATCTGTGGCCGCGGTGCGCAACATCAGGCATCCGATCACATTGGCAAGGCGTGTGATGGATGATGGGAGACACTGCATGCTGACCGGCCAAGGGGCGACCGATTTCGCCCGGTATATAGGAATGGAGATGGTGCCGACCTCCGACCTGCTCACGGAGCGGGAGATCAAAAGATGGAACGCCTTACTCAACAACCGCGATTACGATCCTCGTTCGACCTTTGGTGCGACGGGGCCCAAAGGACCAATGGGAACGGTCGGGGCAGTTGCCATGGACTCGGAGGGTAACATTTCGGCCGCAACATCGACGGGCGGAACGCCGGACAAAATGCACGGCAGGGTGGGGGACAGCCCCCTGGTAGGCTGCGGGACCTATGCGGACAACGCATCGGCCGGTGTATCCGTGACCGGCTATGGCGAATCGATCATGAAGGTGGTGCTCGCCCGCCGAGTATGCAGCAACCTGGAAAGAGGATCAGACCTCGCTGGGTCGGCACGTGAGGCCATAACGTACCTGGAGAACAGAGTGAACGGACTAGGAGGGGTGATCGCGATCGATTCTCGGGGGAACTGTGTCCATTACAGCAACACGCCCCGTATGGCGTGCGCCTCCATAGACGCTTCCGGAAAGATCATTCTGGATATTTAGCCAATCGATGGCGAAGCTTTTATTATCCCCTTTCGGGTTATAGAATCGCTCGTAGTTCAGTTCGAAGGTGCTGTCTAGTGCAAACCTATCCGCCCGAATTCGCTATTCTGGCATTTCCTTCAGTCAGCATCCGCTCGGGCAAAACTGAACATACGATTGATTTTGGACGGATCTACCTTCTAAAGGATGAGCGGTTGGAGAAGACGCTCAGCATCACCAGGTCGGTCGCGGACACGGGAAAGGATGTCCTATGCATCTCCCGATATCATCCCACTATAATGTATGCCAGACTGCCGCTGCGGAGCATGCAGTTCGTATGGCTGGGAGAGAGGGCAGGAGAGGACAGAATATCCCCGGACAACCTGACCAAGTTAAAACACAGGATCGCTGTCTTCGCGAAGGAACATAAGAACGGCGTGGTGGTGATCGACGGCCTGGAATACCTAGCGCTCTTCAATGATTTCCACCGGCTGAACGTGTTCTATGAGGAATTGAACGATATAATTATGGAAACCCGTTCGGTCCTTTTCATTCCCATCGACGAGCGTCTCATAGAGCCTTCTGACATTGCTCGACTGAAGAGGTATGCCGAGATATTGTAGGAAAATCTTTTTGATTGGTTCGATCAGGCAATGGCCCCGGTCCCGGTCGTCGGCTCCTTGATCTTCAGACTGTTTCCGGCCTCTTCCTGTTCTGTTTCTGGGACCGGTACCATCTTCGGATACAATGTCCAGAGTTTCTTGAGGTCGTTCTGTTCCAGGGTAAGAGGGTCGAAGCAGATGACCATGGTGCCGTTGGTGGCCGAGAGGATCGTGTTGATCTCCCCTAGGGCAGCTATGACCTTGTTCATCTCATTCCAAAGAAGCAGATACTCCAGGCCGTCAAGGAAGACTACCGGCTTTCCGGCCTTAGCATCCGCCTTGACCATCCTCACTATCTGGCTCAGTGATTTTGGTGAGATTATATCCTTTCCCTTGCAGCCGCTCAGCCAGTAACACTTCCGGCTCTTTACATTGTACTTCTCCGCTACATAGTCCGGATGAAGCCGAGTTATGCAGATGCTGTTCTCATTGACCTTGGATAAGGACGAAAAGACCTTGAACCCTGACCTAGGGTATCCTTCAACAAGCAGCATTATCCGTGAATTTTCGTTGTTAACTGCCAATTGTGCACTCTCCATTTTCTTAATAACAATTCCGCATTGAGCATATTTAAACCCGATTTGAGCATGCTCATTTTCAAAAAGTAGCTATTTTCCGTCACAACTAGCGGATTTTTCCCGGTAAAGTATTATTGTACCACTGCGATTGATGATTGTGAATCGAGGTTCCCGGAAGTCCTTGCTTACTGTTAGGGAAAGGGTGATCCTACACCTCCTTGCTCAGCATAAGTACTGTCAGGACGCCGATGCCCCGAAGCCTGTCACTCAGGACGGGATCGCTTCCGCGATCGAGGTCGGACGGAATAATGTCGCCAAGATAATGACGGTCATGTCCGATGAGGGCATCGTCGATATCCAAAGCAAACATGTCAAAGGTCTTCCTTCTATCCGGTTGGTCTATTTCCTTTCACCGAAAGGCTTTGAGGAAGGCAAGAAGCTGAAGGCGTCGATAGAGTTCACCACTGTCGACGTGATAGACCTTAAAGGGGAAATCCACGAGGATGAAGTAGGCAGGATCGGGATGTATCTCCCGAACCGCTATACGCTCCTTGAACTGGCCATGGGCGTTTCTCGAGGGAAATTCGATTGCGCATCCTTTCATGAGGGAAAGGTCAAGGAAGAGAGAAGATTCGTGGACTATTCGGACAAGAAACCGGCCATTCGCACATTCTTTGGCCGGGAAAAGGAACTGGAAAAGCTGTATGGTCTGATCGATTCCAATACCATCAAGGCCATGATGATATATGGAATTCCTGGGATCGGAAAGACCACCCTTCTGGCGAAATTCACACAGGATATTCGTGATCGGATCAACGTCTTCTGGTTCAAGGTCCATGAATGGGTGGACTTCAAAGGAGTGCTGAAGCCGCTTTCAGAATTCCTATCCCAAATGGGAAGGAAGAACCTCGAATACTATCTTACCCAGACCGATATTCCGGTCCTGGGTGAGGTCTGCCACATCGTGGAGACGGACATGAGGGGATCGAACTCCCTCATGATCTTCGATGATATCCACAAAGCGGATAAGGGCGTCAAGGACCTCCTCGGAGCGATACTCAATTCAATCGAGGGGATCCCTGGCGTCTGGATGATAGGATCTGCAAGGGAGATGCAGTCATTCTATGAGCGAGGAGCGGTCTTCCGGGGATTGGTGGTCGAGATGCAGATCGACGGCCTGGACCGGGGCAGCAGCTTCAACATGATGCGCACCCGTTCCCTTCCGGAGACCGACCTGGAGTCCCTCTTCAGCATAACCAAGGGCCATCCATTATTCCTAGAACTCATCGAGGACCCGAAAATGGCCTTGGGCAAGAACATACGCATGTTCATCGAACAAGAGGTGTTCTCGAGATTGGAGGTCTCGGAAAAGAGGATAATGGGCATCGCGGCGATATTCCGCTACCCGGTGATGATCGATGCCTTCTTCAGCATGGAGGAAGAGATCCAGAACGAAAGCCGAGGCATGAACGTAGAGCTGGAATCCATGGACTATGCGATCTCCTACGACACGGTGGACTCGCTTATCTCGAAATCGATCCTGCATGAATCGGTCGGACGTATGATCGGGATGCACGATCTCATGCGTGAGTTCGTGTATAGCAAGCTGACCCCGCGTCAACGCAATATCTATCACAAGGCCGCTGCCCGGTTCTATTTGCAGGACATGTCGGCCCCATCGTCCGTGGAAGCATTGTACCATTGTCTGATGGCCAAGGAATATGCGATCGCGATCGATATTGCCGCGGGCAACGGACGAAAAATCATCAACAAAGGATATGCGGTCCAATTCAGCCCGCTCTTGAAACTTCTTCTGTCCAGTGCTCCGAAGATCGAACAACGGGACAAGATGGAAATGTTGATCCTCCAAGGGGAGATCATGGAGATATCCGGAGATTGGGACGCCGCCATCGCCCGGTTCGGCCAGATCGTATCAATGGCCTCTCCCACCACCGATGTCCGCTTGATGGCTGAGATGAACTGGCGAATAGGCGCCATACACCTCAGAAGGTCCAGGCTGGATGATTCGCAGAGATATCTCAACCTGGCACTGGACATGGCAAAGAAGACCGATGAGAAACACACCCTGGCCGATGTGTATAACGACCTGGGAGCAGTATGGATGAGGAGAGGCAGATGGGATGAGGCATCGGCCAATTACGCAAAATCAATGGAACTGTCGAAGATGATAGGAGACGACGCCAGTCTTGGCAGGTCGATGTATGGACTATCCATGACGCTCGACGGTCAGCACCATTTCGAGGAGTCCATACCGATGAAGAAGGAAGTGCTCCGCATCCTTGAGCATTCTGGCGATATCAACATGTTATCCAAGGTCAGCACAAGCCTCGGAAACGACCTTAGACAGATCGAGAAATATGAAGAGGCGTATGAATATCAGGAGAAGGCCATAACGCTGGCCCGAATGGCTGGAGACCTCAACTCATTAGGATTTGCCTTGGCCAATTCCGCTGCCATTTGCATCGAAGAGGGCAACTTCCTCAAAGGGGAGGAAATGATAGATTCCGCGACCTCGATATTCAAGAAGCTGAACGACCTGCTCATGCTTTCGACCCTTCATCTTTACAGAGGTTATCTTTACTCCAAGAAGAAGGAATGGGAATGGGCAAAGGTCGAGTTCAAAGAGAGCATCGATATCATCAGATCGATCGATATGCCCGTAAGACTAAGCGAATGGCTGTATCAGATCGCTAAAGCCTACATCGAAAACGATGATGTAGAACAGGGCTTACAACTTCTTCAGGAATCATACTGCGTGGCCGAGAAGATCGGCCATGACAAATTGATGCGGGATGCCAAAACAAGCATCGAATTGATGTGTACAGTCCAATAATGCAAATTTTTCAGGACAGCATGAAGAAAATAATTGAGGTTAAGAGACCGAAGGAGAGCCTCGAGCACCTCATCCTTCAGATCTCTGCCTTCGATCTTAAGCTGTTGCGAGTTCTCTGCACACCGGTCCAACGCCTGGGAGCGGCATAACTGGCCCTACACCAGGGAGTGGCATGACTGGTCCAACGCCTGGGAGCGGCATGACTGGCCCTACACCAGGGAGTGGCATGACTGGTCCAACGCCTGGGAGCGGCATAACTGGTCCAACGCCAGGTAGTGGCGCCTTGACAGGGCCGACACCTGGGAGCGGCATGGCCTTGTTCTTTACGCGGTTCCTAGCATTGCAATAATTTACGATGGATTTTGCTCTCATTCTTAACACCCAAGGACTCAATAATAACCATGTGGTTTTGTGGATATTAAAAGGGTCAGTGAGCATGCTACAGATAATATTATATATCAAAATATGAAAAAATACTGGCCAGGCACAAAATAATGATTTTGATTTCAGTAATTATTCTTCAGAAACGATGAAGGACCCATAACAACCATCATATTGTGGATTAGTGTTCAAAAAGTGAGATATGACTGCAACCGATTCCGGCAATTTTAGAATTAAGGGACTGGTCTTTGATCTTGATGGAACGTTAGTTCATAGCACCATCGATTTCTCTCTGATGAGAAAGTCGGCACTCGAAAGAATGAGGGAAGCTGGAGTCCCCGCCAGTGTTCTTGATGAAAGGATGAGCATTGCGAGCAATCTGAAGGCATGCTACCATTACCTGTCAGAAACCAGATCGGGGGACGATGCCAGATCGCTTCTCACTGATGTAGGAAGAATAATGAATGAGATCGAGATGCGCAATGTCCGGAATACCCTGGCGGTGCCAAGGGCAAACCAAACACTCTGCCGGCTCATAGACGAAGGGTATGGGATGGCAGTCTTGACCAGAGGATCTAGACGTTATACAGATGCGGCCCTTTCCGCATCTGGATTGACCAGATATTTCGATAAGACCATATGTAGGGATGATTACCCTGACGAAGAGGCGAAGCCGAATCCGATTTCATTGTCAAGAGCTGCGGGAAAGTTGGGCTTGACCAATGAAGAATGCCTCCTTGTGGGAGACCATGCGATGGACCTGGAATGTGCGCGGTCGGCTGGTTCAGGGTTCGTGGGCGTGCTTTCAGGGGCCACGGACATGCCCACCTGGACCAATTTAGGCGTGATCAGAATCATTCCCGACGTAACGTTTTTGCCCGGATTGTTGTCGAAGATCTGATCCGATCGAACCATAGGTAAATTGATTTGCCTTGGCGTCCCTTCGACGGTTCATGAAAAGCGTTAGAACGGAGATGGCCCCAGTGCCTATTGGGCCCTATTCCCAGGCAATAATTTCCGACAAGATGATATTCTGTTCAGGGCAACTCGGCATAGATCCGATCACAAAGAAGTTGGTCACCTCAGGCACGGCTGATGAGGCGAGGCAAGGGATAGAGAACATCCGGGCGATACTTGAAGCGGCAGGTTCCTCCTTGGAAAAGGTGGTGAAAGTCACCATATTCATGACCGACCTGGACCATTTCAAGGAGGTCAACGCGATTTACGCGGACAGCTTCAAGGAACCGTTCCCCGCCAGGACCACCGTTGGGGTGGCACGCCTGCCCCTGGGGGCGACCATCGAGATCGACGTCGTGGCGTCGATCTGATCAGGCCTTGGACTTCAGGTTGTCTATCTTCTGTTCGAGGCTCTTCTGGCAAACTGGACAGCAGACGTAGTACTCCTTGTCCCCTTCCTTCACTTTGTAGGCGTCGTCCCTGATCTCCTTGCCGCAATAGGCGCAGGTCAGGACAACGTTGACCTCCGGGTTGATGACCGCCCTCTGTTCCTCCTTGACGACGGTGATGATGTTTGTGAGTTCGTACTCGACGATCTCTGGAATGTCCGACAGGTTCATCACGAACTCGTTGATGAGATGCTGCTGGGTGAAGGTGACCACGATAAGTATCCGGCTGTTGCTCAGGATATAGGCTTTACGGACATGCTCGTCCCCTGCGAACCGGTCTGATACCTTTCTGATGTCGGCAGGTCTGGTCTTGATATCCAAGACGACACTTATGCCGCCGAGCTTCTCTGAGTCGAGTTCCGCCTGATACCCCTTAATGACCCCCATGCTCTCCATGCTGTTGATCTTGCTGCTGACCGTCGGCACGCTTACCTTGACCTTTTCGGCGATCTGCCTGAACGAGAGGCGACCGTTTGATTGTAGAACCTTAAGAATCTTGATATCAGTTGAATCTAAGTTCATACCGCCCGAATTGCGTCATTAAATTTATAAGATTTCCTGTGGGACAATCTTCCGTTCGAAACGGAATGTCTGTAAAAGATAGTCGTGGGTTTGACGTTTGGTCGTGAACCAGATGAAGAAACATGCCAATCGTATATCGCTAGATACTTGAACGATGGGCTATATGGTGTTAACCGATGAGTGAAAATGACAATGAGACCGCCGTCCCGGTCCCCAAGAAAGGAAAGCGGACCGCCTCTTTCGGGCTGACGGGGATGACTTGTGCCAGTTGTGCCCAGACCATATCGGAGAGCCTTTCCGGCCTGGAGGGGATCGAGAACGCGAATGTGAACCTGGCCACGGAGAAGGCCACTGTCACCTACGATCCGTCCAAGGTGAACATAGAGGCGATGAAGAAGGCGGTCATCGATGCTGGATATGACGTGATCATCAATGAGGTCACTCTTTCCATCGGAGGCATGAGCTGCGCCTCATGCGCTTCCACGGTCGAGGAAGCGGTCCAGGAGCTCGATGGTGTGCTGAGCGCGTCGGTGAACCTGGCCACGGAAAAGCTAACGGTGCGTTATGACCCGCAGCGGGTAAGGGTCCCGCAGATGAAGAAGGCCATCACCGATGCTGGCTACGAGGTGCTGGAATCGAAGGACTCGGACCAGGAGAAGGAGATAAGGGCAAGGGAGCTGAAACGCCAGAAGGTCTTGCTTACAGCCGCGCTCTCATTGGCGGTGCCTATAATGGTGTTCATGCTCCTGATGCAGTTCACCTCTCTGGGTCAGGTGCAGTTCCTCATGGACTGGGGGAACCTGATACTGTTCCTAGTGGCCACGCCGGTCCAGTTCGTCATCGGATATCAGTTCTATTCCGGTACCTACAAGGCGCTAAGGAACAGGAGGGCGAACATGGACACGCTGATCGCCGTGGGAACATCTGCAGCTTACATCTACAGCGTGGCGGTCACATTCTTTCCTTCTGAGTTCATCACCCCGAACGTCTACTACGACACTTCGACGATGATCATCGCGTTGATCCTGTTCGGCAAATACCTGGAGGCGAAGGCCAAAAGCAGGACCTCCGAGGCGATCCGGAGGCTTATAGACCTTCAGGCCAAGACCGCCGTGATCCTCAAGGACGGGGTCGAGGTGCAGATCCAGGCCGACGAACTCGACGTCAGCGACGTCATGGTGGTCAGACCGGGTGAGAAGATCCCCACCGATGGAGTGGTCATCGAGGGTTCATCGTCGGTGGATGAGTCGCTGCTCACGGGCGAGAGCATGCCGGTCTCCAAATCCGAGAGTTCCGAGGTGATCGGGGGGACGATCAACAAGAATGGCCTTCTTAAGGTCAGGGCCACCAAGGTAGGCAAGGACACCGCACTGGCGCAGATAGTGCGCCTGGTGGAGAACGCGCAGGCATCCAAGGCACCGATCCAGAGGCTGGCGGACAAGGTGGCGGGAGTGTTCGTTCCAGCGGTCATCTCCATCGCGGTGATCACATTCCTGTTCTGGTTCTTCATCGGATACGGACTGTTCGGAGTGACCCAGCCTCAGTTCATCTTCTCTCTGACAGTGTTCATTTCGGTGATGGTGATAGCCTGCCCGTGCGCACTCGGCCTGGCCACACCGACCGCCATCATGGTGGGGACGGGAAAGGGTGCGGAGAACGGCATCCTGATCAAGAGCAGCGAGTCATTGGAGAACGCCGGCCGCACCACCGCGGTGGTGTTCGACAAGACCGGCACGCTGACCAAGGGAGAACCGCAGGTTACCGACATGGCCGCCTTCGGCCTGCCGGAGGAGGAAATGATCAGGCTTGCGGGAATAGCGGAGAAGGGGTCCGAACACCCACTGGCCGAAGCGGTCGTCCGCAGAGCGAAGGAGAAGGCTGGAGAGCTGCCGGACCCGGAGAGGTTCGAGAACGTACCGGGAATGGGCATACGCGCGGAGGTCGACGGAAAAGAGGTTCTCGTAGGTAGCCGCAAGCTCATGGCATCGCACAATGTCGATGTAACCGGGGTCGATGCCAAGGTGGTCGATTTCGAGGCCCGGGGAAGGACGGCGGTGATCGTTGCTTATCGGGGAGAGGCAGTTGGAGTCATCGCCGTCGCCGATGTCGCCAAGGATTCGGCGAAGGAGGCGGTGGAAGCGCTCAAGGAAATGAAGATCGAGGTCTTCATGATCACCGGCGACAACGCCCGGACGGCCAAGGCGATCGGTGAGCAACTGGGCATCAACAACATACTGGCAGAGGTTCTGCCCGAGGACAAGGCGAAGGAAGTGGCCAAGCTCCAGGCGCAGGGCAAGGTGGTGATGATGGTTGGCGATGGCGTCAACGACGCACCGGCATTGGCCCAGGCGGATATCGGTGTGGCCATCGGCTCAGGAACGGATGTGGCCATGGAGACCGGGGATGTGGTCCTCATAAAGGATGATCTGAAGGACGTGGTAGCGACGATCCAGTTGAGCCGCCAGACCATGAAGAAGATCAGGCAGAACCTGTTCTGGGCGTTCGGCTACAACGTCGCCGGCATTCCCATAGCGGCCGGCGTGCTCTTCCCGGCCACCGGCTGGCTGCTGAGCCCGATCATAGCGGCGGGGGCGATGGCCATGTCATCGGTGTCCGTCGTTTCCAATGCCGCCCTGTTAAAGAGGTATACACCTGAGATAAAGAGGAAGAAACCAGAGGAAGTGAAGAAGAATGGCTGAAGACGTGATATGCAAGATGCAGGTCGACGAGAAGACCGCCAAGTGGAAGTCGGAATACAAGGGCAAGACCTACTACTTCTGTGCTCCAGGATGCAAGAAGAAGTTCGATTCCAGCCCGGAAAAGTACGCCACGAAGTGAAAACCCCTTCCTTCTTTTTCTATCTGGGCTGAATACCGACCAGCCAGTATAGGTGTGTCGTTTAGCGGAGCAAGCTGGATCATGGAAATGATAAAAGGATGCGGGCTCGGCCCGCCAATGATGTTAAGGGTTTAGTGTTTGGGGTGCTGGTGCTCTTTCTCCGCCCTCTCCTTGATCATGCGCTCGTTCGCGTAGGCAGCTGCCTTGTCGTCGAACTGAGTGTCGCGGGGCAGCATGACCTTGGCAACGGCCATCATGTCCATTCCCTTGTCGAACAGGATCGGCGGGATCTTGATGCCGTAGCGCAGGGTCGTTCCGGTCAGTTTGCCCGGGTTCATTATGTCCTCCGGGTCAAAGGTCTTCTTGATGGCGCGTACATATTTCGCCCCGTTCCCGCGTATCGCGTCCAAGTTGGAGGCGAAGAACGCACCGAATCCGAGCGGCCTGCCACCGTACTCCATTGCGATGTCCCCGCACTTCTTGCTGAAGGAGAGCGCGGTCAGCTGGACCAGGTCATCCGGGTTGAACAGGAAGTAGGGCATGAACATGACCGTGTTTCGGTCGGCCAGTATGCCGATGATGGCGCCAGTCATCTTCATGTCGTTCATGAGCGTGTACAGGCGGTTGGCGAAGACCGCGTAGTCCTTGAGCGGGACCACTACCTCGCCTGGGATGCATCCTAGCCCGACCTCGCGGCAACGGAACTCGTAGCAGTTCTCGGCCCATTCGTGAGCGGCGACGGCATCGTCAGCCTTCCTTCCACCGAACTTGGCCGCAATGGCATCGATGACCGCTTCCTCGTGCGCGACGGTCTCCTTATCCCCCTCGAGGGTGATGTTCATTGCCGTGGCGACCTCGGCCACGTGCTTGCCCGTTTTCCTAAGCAGCTCGAAATGGTTACCGTCGGAAAAGCTGATGTGGAGCGGTTCGACGCGCTTGTGGGCGATCTCGAACAGCGGTGCGCCGATCGACGGCAGGTCGTTGAAGAAGTAGGTGAGCGGTCTGATGATCTCCGGTGCAGGGGTCAGCTTGAACGTTATGTTGGAGATGACCGCCAGGGTGCCCTCGGCGCCGCTGATGATGCGGGTCAGGTTATAGCCGGTCATGTTGTCGCAGACGCCTTTGAAGCCGGTGTCGACGATCGTACCATCTGGCATCACGACCTCCATGTTGCGGATGTTGTCGGCCGCGCCCCCATACTTGTAGGTGCCTACGCCGATGCCACCAGTGGATGTCCATCCAGCGATGGTGGCGCTCGGATAGCTGCTTGGATATGACCCAAGCAACATTCCCTTCTCCAGGCAGGCCTCATAGACCTGCTTCCAGGTGCAGCCGGCCTGAGCCGTGACCTCCAGGTTGACCTCATCGATCTTGAGGATCTTGTTCATGCCGCCGGTGAAATCGATCAGGATCCCGGCAAAGACCGGTACTGAACCGGCAAGTCCCCAGGTGGATGATCCCCTGGGAGTGATCGGGATGCCCTCCTCGGCGGCGATCCTTACGATCTTCTGCAGGTCATCGGTCGATGATGGGCGGACCACGATGTCCGGTACGCTCTTGAAACCGAGCTGCGCCATGTTCGGTAGCGGGGCAAGGTCATGGCTATAAAGCAACCGCTCCATCTTGCTGGTGTTCACGTTCGCCTTTCCTATGGCATCCTCCAACTTGGCTACGGCGGCCTGGAGGTTCTTGGGTATGTGCTCAGCGGCTTCCATGATCGAAACCCTCGAAGATAATATAAACGAGATTATAACCCCGAAGCATATCAACGTATTAAAAATCTATCTGCAATGGCTAGTTAAAAGTATAGGTATGTTAAGGGATTATTCCGCCTCGGATTTCCGGCGGCATGGAAAATAATCGATGGCCCGGAGTTTACAGGGCCCTGGGTACTTCGTTCTCCGGTCAGGTCGGGTCAAATCTGCAGATGAACCCGATCGAACCCTGAACGCTCTGTATCGTCAGGTAGGTTCTTTCTCTTTAGAGAGAGTCCTTTCCATTGCGAATCCATGCACCAATCGTAGCCTGCAGGCTCCGACCATATGACACAGACCCGGCTCTCGCCGGAACAGGGACAGCTTCCTAGGACATCGTCCACAAACGATGCAGGGCACCTTCACTGTTTTCCCCAGATGCATTCTGCCTCCGGGCCTGTACGTTACTAGTCAGTACAGACTATTTCTATTCTTCGATTGACCGAATGCCGATTCAAACCAGACCGTGAGAGTGCAATCCATCATGTTCAGGGACAAGAGAGATGTAAGATCTAGGAACCGATATAGAATTGATGCCCGGAGTTTTCGGTACGGACCGGATTCCGGCGACCTGTTGAGGTCATTCCACAAAATGACCCTCCCCTCAGGCGACCGTTCTCCATTTCTGTCCGTCGGATGTTCCGTTCAGCATGAAAGGAACGATCCTGCAGGAGCAGGTGCGCGTCTGGATACGGGTAATACCCGTCTCCTTCTCTATGACGGCCGTGGTCATAACCACGAAATTGATCAGGATCGAGCAGGAGGTTATCGAACCGCCCTGAACTCTTCCTGTCCGGTTCCGTTTCCCGCCTCCGGGCAATTACTACTTGGCTTTGTAAGTATATGAATATTAGGATTCTTCTGGACGGTATAGTCCCCGGCTATCCAGCATAGAAGCGGAAAAGGAGAAAACTCGATGCATCGCCGATCCTAGGCGGCGTTCCAGATGCTGGGCCGGACCCGCCGTTCCTCATTTCTTGCTGCGGATATCGTGGAGCTCATCGTGACAGGCCTTGACCTTTTCGTTGATGCGCTCCATCTTCTCTTCGCATTTGGACTTGATCCGATCGTACTCCTCTTTCTGGATCTTGCGTTTCTTGAACGCGACCTCCGCCTCGTCGACCTCGGTCCGATATTCACCCCTGATGGCGTTCAGTTCCTTGATCCGATGCTCGATCTTTTCCATCTTAGGGTCAGCCACGGTCGTTCACCATACCAGTATTGCGATTGATAGGAGTATCATGAATATTAATGATTTTCCAGAAGATGACCCATCGGGAACTAGAAATGCCCGATCCTACCGATCAGGTCTGGGATGGACGCCTCATCTATGCGGAACAGGTGAGAGTGGCATGAGCAATCGGAACAGCCGAACCCTCGGATCGGTTCTGAGTGCACCAGCTCGGACAGGATCCTGCCCAAGGAGCATTCCATTCCCTCACCTCCTTTGACCAGGAAGGCACCAACGGGTTCTGCCTCCTGAAGCAGAAAATCGATATGCCAGCGTAGCTTCTTATCCCTGGAGAAGTGCCTGCCCACCCTCCCCCTATAGCCCGCCATGGCCGAGCCGCAATAGGCGTATGTCCCTGCTGAAAAATGTATTCGGCCTAGCTTGCCTATGGTGATCGTCCGGTCTCGGTCGAGGGTGATCAACAGGACATAGGTCCCACGGCCTTGGTCTGGTCTTCCGGAAATCGGCAACTCCTCCTCACTTGGTGGCGGCCAGCCGGGACGTCAATGAGAACACCCGTTCACCCAGAGCCCTGGCCTCCTTCAGTCCTTTCTCATCGGACCGGGCTGCCCCCAGCTCGCGGGCGTATGAATGGGCGAAGGCCTTCGGCGGGAGCACCAATCCCTGCAGGGTCATGTAGTCCATCAATGCCACGGTGGTGAACTCGTGGCCGGCACGTCCGCCAACGGCGATCACTCCGCCGACCTTGCCCTCCAACTTCTTGCCCAGCTTGGACAAAAGGTAGGTCCGGTCGATGAAGGCCTTGGTCTGGGAGGACATCTGACCAAAATATATCGGGGTTCCTATGATCACGCCGTCCGCCGCCATCATCCTCGGGTAGATGTCCTGCATCTCGTCGTCAATGATGCATTTGCCGTTCCTTCCGCACTCGGTGCATGCCAGACAGCCTTGGATCTTCCTGCCGGACAAGGCCACGAACTCGATCTGCGCACCCTTCTGTCTGGCCCCTTCCAACGCTTCCTTGACCAGGACCTCCGTGTTCCCGTCGACCCTGGGACTTCCCGAGATACCGATGATCTTCATTGCAACCCCGGAGGAGTATTCACTCATTGGACTATAAACGGTATTCGCCTTCGGAAAGCGCTCAATGTTTGATGGAGTCCCTTGCCTTGACCTCGCACTCGGTCATGATCCGGATGAGGGTGCTCCCTTTCATCCTGGAACCGGTTATGCGGGCGATGTCGCCCAGCTTCCGCCCATATACCTCGAGCTCAGCTATCTGATTCCCATATTCCTCGAACGGCACCTTGACCCGCAGGCCATCGAGGTGCAGGACGATCGGAGCCGGACGCAGTGATTCGCTGACCGCCTGGATCTGCTCCAGGCGCTCCTTGATCTCGGAGGGGTGTACAAAAAGGGGGTCCTCGTCGATCTCCTTGCGGCGCTTGCCGATGGTCATGTCGACCGCGGTGGACACCTCTTCCAGCTTCTCGATCTCCTCCGCTCGCCTCATCCTTTCCACCTTGCGGCCCACCCCCGATACGAGCGCCTCGCAGTTAGGCAACCCGGGTATGTCTGGACCGCACACCACGGTCACCGGTACCGAGATGTCCTGGAAAAGCCGCACCTTGTCGTTGATGATGCAGTCCTTGAAATTGCCCAGCACGAACACAGCCGCATCATACTCGTCAATGATCGCCCTCTCGTCGGCGGTTATCTGCGCGGTGGCCCGCCCTTTACCCCTGGCAAGACCCATCACCACGGTGATGGCGCCATAGCGGCGCAGCTGCTCGGCGATATCGCATATGGGGTGGGGCATATGATGCCGACCCAGGGTCGGACCGACGACCACGATCTCCGTTCCTGCCAGCGGAACATCGACCAGCTTCGCCCCGAGCTCGCGCGATTTCGCCTCGATGATCGGCTGGTCCTCTTCTGGGATGGCCATGGTCACCGTTATCATCACCTGGATAGTGGTCTTCTGGATCACGAATCCGCCGATGTCCTCGATCAGCTCATATAGCTCGTTGATACGGTAGACGCCACCGTCGAACAGCAGGACCTTGTACATCAGAGCGCCTCCATTTCCTTCTGGGTCGATGCGCCCAGGGCTATCTGCTCCGGAGTGAGAGTCCTTTCGGTGGCGGTAATGGTCATGGCGATCTCCGACGCCTCCTCCTGCCTTACCTTGAATCCTTCCGGCAGAAGCCTCCACACGGCGTCCAACAGCTTCTTCTTGAGCTCCTCTTCCGGGTCCAAACGAAGCGATTCGATGTCCCCGGCGGTCATCCCTTTGGCGAAGATCTCCAGCCGGGTGATCTGCTCGATCCTCTCCCTGCCGAACGTCCTCCACAGCAGCGAGAGCAGCCGCGGGGCATAGTTCTCGTCGATTATGGAGATGAACGTCCCCCCTTCCCTCTCCTCGATCGTGGATATCTCGGAGACCATTCTGGACCCCCCGGCCTTCCGCATACGGATGGAAATGATGAAGAGGGGTTCGGCCGGTCTGATGATCATCTTTACTTTGTCGATGGATGTGGTGATGCCCATGTCGACCAGCGTCCGCTCCAACAGGAGCGAGTAGCTTTCGTTCGCGAAGCTTTCCGGCCCTTCCACAATGATCTCCATCTCAATGTCCCTCTAGGAACCCGGACGACAGCAAGGCCGCGCCGGCGGCGCCGATGTACTGGGAATGGGGCGGTACTATCGGTCTTTGCCCCAGCGTGTCCTCCATAGCCCGGACCATTCCGCTTATGAGGGAGGTCCCTCCGACCTGGATGACCGGATATCGCACCTCGATCTCCTGCAGCTGCTGTTCGAATATCTGCTCTGCGACCGAGTGACAGGCGGCTGAGGCGACATCCTCCATGGTGTTGCCCGCCGCAAGAGAGGTGACCAGGTCCTGGATGCCGAACACCGAGCAGTAGGAGTTCATGGGCACTTTCTTGTAGTCTCCCTTGTCCGCCATCTGTCCCAGTTCGGTGATCTCCACATGCAGGCGCTTCGCCACCATTTCAAGGAACCTTCCTGACGCACCGGCGCAGATGCCTCCCATGGTGAAGTTGTCCGGGATGCCGTCCCGTACGGTTATGGCCTTGTTGTCCATACCACCGATGTCAATGATGGTGGCCTCCCCTTTCTGACGGTCGGCCAGCCAAACGGCGCCCTTCGAGTTGGTGGTCAGCTCTTCCTGCACCAGTTTGGCATTGAACCTCTTTCCCAGGGTAAAACGCCCATATCCGGTAGTGCCTATGGCCTCGAGCTGCTCTCTCTTGACGCCCGCCTCGGCCAGCGCTTTCTCCAGGGCAGTGTCGGCCGAACTGAAAACATCCTGAGTGGGCAGCCAGAACTTACCTATGATCTCGTTGTCGCGCATGATCATGGCCTTGGTGGTCGACGAACCGGAATCTATGCCCGCGGTGAGTCCGACCTGGCGTTCTCTGGCAAGCAGTTCCTTGCGTTCCACTATGGTGACCAGAGCCTCCATTCTGGTGAGCATCTGGGCCGACTTGGTCCTTTCCGTGAACGAGTAGGTGACGACCGGCAGCCGGGTGTGCTCCTGGATGTACTTTCTCAGTTCCGTCCTCACCAGCGCCGCCTCGGCGCAGCGGAAGCAGGAGGCAATGAACACCGCATCGGCGTCGTAGTGGCCCTCGGCCACGTTCACGGCCCGGGCGATCATCAGTTTCAGCTGGGGCGAGACCGGGTTGAACCCAAACTTCTCTATGGCCGATTTGATGTCTTCCAGGTCCACGTCCGGGTAGACCATCTTTCCGCCAACCGCCCCGGCAGCCCTTTCGATCTCGTCCTGTACTCCCGAATACTCGGTCCCGCAGGATAACTGTGCAATCTTGATCATTTGAGTCCCTCCAGGAACGCCTTGACCTTCTGGACCACGGCCTTGGCCTCTTCATCGTTCGCCGGATAATCCAGTTCCAATAGCGGTATCTTCCGTTTCCGGACCAACAGCTTGACCATTTCGTTGGTGCGGGCGCAGCCGACACAGCCGAACATGTAGGGCGCGTCCTCCATGAATATGGCCGCTTCCGCCTCATCGATCAGCGGTCCATAGATGGCCAGTCTTCCGCGTATGCCCGACGGGACCTCTATCCCGGCATATTTGAGTCCCTTCTTCACGTCGTCCACGGTGACGTTCAGCGGAGGGGATTCGATCTCCTTGGAGGTCACTTTCTCCGATAGTGCCCCCATGATGCTGAGCGGCTTATGCCCGAAACGTTCCACGAGATCGAAGAGAATCAGGCTGTTCGGGGGGACTATGAAAACCTTCATTGTTGACACACCTCATCGCAAATCTTCTTCAGCTCCGAGACCGGGAGCTTCTTCCGCTTGGGGACCTCGCAGACCTTGCCCTTGTTCTCGGCGCACTCCAGGCCGGCCTCGAACATCGGCAGGTCCTTCCATTCCTTCTCCAGCTGGGTGAACCCTGGCCTAGAGCCGTGCTCCGCGCGACATCTCCGCGCGTCCCCGATGGGGAAGCCCCTCACCTTGGAGAACAGCCGGTTGGGGTCCAGCTTCCGGACCTCCGCCAGCACCTTGGCCACCACCTCGGGCTGACCCTGTATGATGACCCCGAAACAGGTCTCCTTGATCTGGATGTCCACGGCCATCGTGTGGATGAAGCGGGTGATCTGGTCTGGAGTGATGGAAGAGGTCGGCGCTATGACGATGTACCTGGTCTCACTGGTCTTCGGCATCCTTTTTCACCTTTTTCTTCGCTGATGGCTTCTTCTTTTCCGACGTCGACGGCGACCTGGGCTTCTTCGCCTTGGGTGCCGGTGCAGACTTGGGTGCCTGGCGGATATAAACGATATCCCCGTCCTTCAGTCCTGCCATGAGGGCATTGAGGTCGGAGAGGACGATGCCGGACATGTTGGTCCCGTGCTCCTCCTCGCCTGTGGGGCCGAACTCGTTGCTCGGTTCCAGACGGATCCCGATCAGGCCGCGGTTGGGCCTGGACATGTTGGTGACGCCCATCTCTCCGCGCACCACCCCCTTCTCGACGGAGAACGCGTTCTCGGGGACCAGGCCTGATGCCACTGACGCGTTACCTTCGAAGGTCACCATGGGCATCCCTTCGAAGGTGAAGTGGACCTTCATGGTGCCGATCGGCTTATGGTCCAGTCCGGACATCTTGCGGATGTAGTGGGAGGTGATCGGTGCCTCCTCGTCCGCCAGCGTGACGTCTCGGATCTGGTCCGACCTGATGCCGAAGGTTTCGACCTCGGGGGAACTGGCCGCGTCCATGGTGAACTCTGGCTCCTGTTCCACCACCATGCTGTCGTCCGCTCCATCGCCGGTCCTCTTCTGTTTCAGTCCCAAGGAATCCAGGAAATCCTTCGCCTGGACCTGGGTCATGCCGATGGTCATGATCCTGACCGGGTCGGTCACCATGGTGACCTCTGAATGGTCCGGGACCAAATGGATCAATTGCGCTCCGGAGACCACCAGCCCGATGGTGTTGTGACTGGGATTCACCTGTCGGCGCAGTTTGTAGATATAGACCCTGCCAGTTCCCGCACCGGTATTCCTTACCGTGACCATGTCAGGGATCCTTATGTCGTTCGCCTCGGCGATCAGGGATACGTCCATGTTCGTTGAGCTGGCCGTATAGGCGGCGGTACGTTCCGTGAGCTTCAGCGTACCGGGGGTGACCGTCACCAGGAAATGCTCGCAGCTGATCGGCGAGCGATGGTCCAGTTTTACCCGGACGTAACTTTCCACGCTCATCCCTTCCTCCAGCTTGGTCGCCAGATCGGTTGTCGCGAAGGCGTCCTTGGAGCTGAGCTCAAGGACCACGGGGCTGACCTCGATGATCTTGTCCGACTCTCTTAGCGAGGAGAGCACATGCCTTCCCTTCGTGACGTGGCCGATCACCCCTCCGGCAAGACCGTACTCGCCTTCATGGTCCGACCTTGCGAACATCACGTAGGTGGTGTTGGCATCAAATCCACCCAGGGACAGGAAGGCCTCGTATCGGGAATACTTGGCCTTTCCCTTTACGGAGGTCAGATCGGTAGGGAAGGAACCGACCGCGATGACCTTGGAGGTAGCCCAACGTACCGACTTGCCGGCCGTTTGGATGTACGCTTCCTTCCAGGTCCTTGCCTCGGCAGAATCGTTCAGTTTGAGAACGAATGCTCCCTTTGTGGTGGTGAACTTGAACTCGTCCGTCCCTTTCCGGACCTTGTCCATCGGCCGAATGCAAGCCAGCATAGTGCCTGGCGTGTAGGGCTCTCCAGCAATCACATCGCCGACGGTCGCCCCTTCGTTTGCCTCGACCGACCTGCCATTAACAATTATTCTCATCTGGTCTCCCAAGTGATGCTTCGGACTGTTAATAATGTTTGTTACCAGACTACCAAAAACACCGTTCTGGTAGTTTCATCTCGGTGAGCGATCGACGATCATTGTTTCCGATCATGTCATGGTTCTAGGAATGACGAACAGCGGAACTGAAAGAGAATGACAAAGACGATCCTGTAATTGTTTTATACCGTGCGAACCGCTCACCTTAGGCATGGAGAAAGCGGCTATCCTGAAGCAGGTGGAGGAGAAGCTCCGCGCTATTCCCGGGGTCATGGACGTATGGTTCCTTGACGCTCAACAAAGGTCGAAGCTCGAGTCGATCGAAAGGGAAGCGGAGTCCCATGGGGCATGCGGCGGTCTCATGCCGTTCGTCAACCGGGGAGTATGGTCCACGATGAGCAGGGAGATCGTCGCGGTGATCGTGATCGGCTCGTCCATTCCGCTCATCGGAGACCAGTTCAACATCGTCTATATCGAGGACCAGAACAAGCAGGTGATCGGCGAGTATCTAACGCCGGCCCGCCAAGAGGAGTTCAAGGATAGGACGGATGTATGCAGGATCGGCCCGGACTTCATCATCTATGGTGATCGGTCCATGGTTGGCGAGCCGTATTTCGTTCTCCCTGAGCTGGAGTTCCATTTCCTTGACGACATCGGGGAAGTGATGGACATCACCTCGGGCAGCATATCAACGATGGCCGATGATTGGATCAGGGCAGAGCTGGGATTTGTGGAAACGAAGCACTGGACCCATATCATCGGTTTCAACCTCAAGGAACAGTGAGATCAAAGGTGCTTCTTGACCTTGGACACGATCTCGTCCAGTTTGGACTGTGAGATGGTCGACCCGCGTATGACCCCGGTAATGATCTCCACGATCTCGCCCTTGGTCCCGATATTCTCCGGTTTGGGCATGACATATCTGGTCCTCACGCCGATGCGGGCGAAGTCCTCGAAATCGACCGGTGCCTGGCAGACCACGACGGCCGGCATGTCCACGTTCCTCAGGATGAGCCGCGCCTTGTAGATGATGTGGGCCTTCACGTTCCCCAGGTGGATCAATGCCAACTTGAACTGCTGTATCCTTTTGATCTCGATATCGTCCAGACCGAAGATGGAGCCGGTCGATACGTCGGGTGCGTCGGAAGGGACCCCCGATCCGGCATTGATCACGATGACACTGGTATCGATGCCTTCCTCCCTCAGCTCATAGGTGATCTCGCAGACCGGCTTGGTGATGTGACGCTTTCCCGGACCCATGGCCACCGCGACCACCTGCCTTCCGCTCTCCGAGATCGTGGCCTTTTGGGCCAGACTTCCGCCGACACCGAGACCTCGAGCCTCCCGGCATTCCACAAAACGGGTCTTACGACCGATGCTCTCTTTCACTGGTTAACCTCACAGGTCTCTGGCCCGGGCTCTCCGATCAGGTCGGCCTCGGTAAGGTTCGCTACCACTTCCTTCGGGTCTCCGAGGGCGATGAGCTTGCCTCCTTTCATCAGCGCCACCCGGTCGCAGCAGTCGATCACGAAGTCCATATCGTGGCTGACGATCATGAAGGTCTCTCCCAGTTCCTTCCTCGCGTGCAGGATGGACTTGGCCACCGACACCTTAGTGATGGGGTCCATGGTACCGGTCGGTTCGTCCAGGATCACAAATCTAGGTTCCGCGATGAGCACCCTTGCCATAGCCACCCTTTGCTTCTCGCCTACGCTCAACGTTTCCGGGAATGCATAAAGGATCCGCTCGATGTCCTTCGGCAGGAATCCCACTCCGCTCAGAACTTGGATGGCCTTCATCTTGGCCAGCTCGGCTGGCATCTTCATGCCGATGCAAACGGTGAGGTTCTGCAGGATGGTGTTGAACGGATATAGACTGTACTCCTGGTGCAGCATACCTATGTACGGTGTGGCCCGGCCCCTGCCGAACTCACCCATCTCGGACATGTTGATCCAATCGTCACCGATGCGGACCTCCACCATCCCACCGGTGGCCGGGGCCAGACCGGATATCATATTGGACATGGTGGTCTTACCGGCTCCGCTCAACCCGACCAATCCGAAGATCTCCTTTTCCTTTACATCGAATGTTACCCCGTCCACGGCCTTGACCACCCCGCGAACGATGGAATAGAAATATTTCTTGGCATCCGTGCACCTGATTATCGGCTGGCCAACTGGAACCGTCATATCAGGGATCTTGTCGAACCCTACCTCGAACTCCTTGACCACTTCTTCGGGAGCCCCTCTTTTCACCATCTCCCCAGACTCCAGCCATATGGCCTTGTCGGAAAGGAGATTGATGGCCTTAGGCCAGTGAGAGGTGACCACCATGGTCATGCCGGTGCACTTGACAGCCTCGGAGAGGGCCTTATGAACGATCTCCGCAGTTTGCGGGTCCAGGGTTCCGGTCGGCTCGTCCGCCAAGAACAATATCGGTTCTCGCGCAAGCTGTCGCGCCAGAACGCATCTCTGCTTCTCGCCTCCGGAAAGGTCCCGGGCGATATGAGTGGTACGGTGGGTCATGTTGACCATCTGGAGAAGCTCGATGGCCCGTGCGATCTTGCGCTTCTCGTCGAAATTGGCCGGGAACGCTTCGAAAATGTTCTCGATGACCGACATATCTCCGTATAGGGCGAAGGACCGCTGCAGCATGATGGCGATCCGCTCCTTGACCGCCATCCTCAGCGGGTCCCGCTCGTCCAGACCCCAGAAGTCCACCTCTTCTATATGGGTCGGCTCGCCGCACCTGGTGCAAGGCTTTCCTGGAGCGGGAAGGTCGATGCGGTTACATTTCTCGCAATGATTTACACGGTAAATGATCTTCCCGGAGGTGGGCCTGTACTCCTCCGTCCCTCTCAATGCATGGATAAGAACGGACTTCCCGGAGCCACTTCTCCCAATCAGCCCCAAGACCTCCCCGACGCCTATGGTGGTACTGATGTCCCTCAGCACCTGGCTGCCGTTGAAGCTCTTGCTGATATTGTCCACGGTGACGAAAACCTCGTTGTTCTCGGACATAATCCCTCCCGAATGATTAAACAGGCTTAATATACTTGCTCCAGATGGTCAATTATCGTTAAGTTTGTTAACTATCGGCAACCAAGATTGGAACCCGAAGAACGTATCTAGGAACGGTCTCATCTATCTTCCGGGCCTAATACACTAGTGGGAGATATTTAAATCAACATCCATCGAAGATACGAATGTACCATCTGGTGCGCATTGAAAAATAAGTTTAAATGGATGGATTATATATCCATCCATAATGTCATTGGCGTTCAGCTCGTATTTTGCCGGGGGCCCTACACCGAAATTCAGTCTTTTCCATATCTGGAAGGCCTATCAGGTCATCGATAGTCAAGGACCGATAGGACGAAAGGCATTGGCCGATGCGCTCCAGATAGGGGAAGGAAGCATCAGGACCATCTTGGATAAGATGGTGCGCGAAGGTTCGGTGGAGAACACCAGGATGGGGACGGTCATAACCGACCGGGGCCGCAAGAAACTGGAGACATCCGGGGTCGAAGTGGCCTCGGTGGACATGTCCGACCTAACGCTCGGCAAACACAATTGCGCAGTGCTGGTCAAGGGCATGGCCCATAGGATCAAGATGGGATGCGAGCAGCGTGACGAAGCGGTCAGGGCAGGGGCGGTCGGGGCGACCACCTTGATCGTCAAGGAAGGGAAGATCGTGTTCCCGGGGGATGAGGACTTCCCAGACCAGGAGGCGGTGGCACCGTTGCGCAGCAAGTTCAAGATCGAGGATGGAGACGTGGTGATAATCGGTTCCGCATTCTCCTATGAGGCGGCCGAGAAGGGCGCGGTCACTTCGGCGCTGGCCCTGGGAAATCAATCGCGCCGGTGCTGGAACGAAGGCACCAACCTTTTGTCCCAGGACACCGAAGCAGATGAGCTTAAATGCCTTACGTTGGCGATACATGAGCTCCTGGGCCGACTGCCGGTGACCATGAGGAGCAAGAACCATTATGGTGTCAGGTGCGACGAGGGTGAGGTGGTGGACACCAATTTCACCGGCCCGCTGCTGGAGGAATCCCTCAAACGGAACACCATCATCAGAAAGACCGCCACCACCGGACCGTTCCGCGGACTTCCGGTGGTCGTGGTACCGATCATGCGAAAGAAAGAGGCTATCGCGGTCATCGGAACATTGGACGTGGGCAAGGGTGCGGTCTTCGAGCTGCTGAACAAGACCAGGAAGAACAATTTCTGAGGCGCCGGAGCGCATCCTTCCACCTTTCCAAGGAGGGATGCCAAAGGCATTTCTATGCCCTCCAATAATCCCTGAGGGCATGGACGAAGTCCTTGCCAACGCAGGCCCGGTTGTGGCCATCATGCTCGACCCGGGTGTCTGTCAGTTCAAGAGCAGGATCAGCGTAGTGATGAATGACGACAAACAACTGGTTTACAAGATCGAAAGCCAGTGTCCGCACGTCAAGAAGATGGCGGCCGAGATGCCCCTCTTCGATATGTTCGACATCATGAAGATGCCATTCGGCATGAACCCGATCTATGATGTTGGAGGCAAATACCTGAAGCATAGCGCATGCCCGTTGCCGATGGCTATGATAAAGGCTGGTGAGGTGGTTACGGGCATGGGATTGAAAAGAACCGTGTCCGTTTCCTTCGAGGGCTGAAAAATCACTTGATTATCTCGTCGATCTTGTCCGTCCAGATGACGGTGCTGGGTCCGGCGAGATACATCGCCACCAGGAGGGACTCCCGGATCTCGTCCTTGGTGGCCCCCGCCTCCTTCGCTTTGTTGGCATGCACCAGTAGGCATTCGTCGCACTTCAGGAGAGCGGTCACCGCCACCGCTATCAGTTCCTTCTCCTTGACGCTCAAGGCCCCATCCTTGAAGACAGTCCCTTTGAGCCGATAGAGTGCGGCTATAACATCTGGCTGCTGCTTCGAGATGAGGTCCAAACTCATGGATTTCTGTAACGCAAATACCAGCATATATATTCAATGTTCGACCCCGTTGATGGAAAGGGTATATTATTCGAGAATACATTCCGGCGGTCAATGGCAGCGATTGACGAGGCTCTTGATATCATCAGAGGAATGAAGGGCACCAGGATAACCATACCGTTGACAAAGAAAGACATAGAAGAGGTCCTCGTCACCGAAAGGGGTGTAAAATCCCAGATGGGCACCAAGGTGTTCAATGTGGGTCTGGAAGAGGCGATGAAAAGGGACCATGTCATATGCATCATCAAGGACGTCACGTTCAGGCCGCCACCCGAGCCAACGGTGTACATGCTCGATGATGAGGGAGTGATCTTGGGCACCGAGGTGCTGCCCGGCGAGCACAAGAAGTACAAGGAAAAGGAGAACGTGATGTTCCTCTGCCAGGATTTCGTAGTCTTCACGGATAAAAAACAAAAATCGAGAGAGCACTGGATGATGCCGCCGGTGTCGTTCCCGGAGCTGACCACGATAAAGGGGGTTACCGAAGTTGTATCCTGCAGCCCGTCGCCCCCCAGCGACATGGTCATCAAAGCCAACTACGGCCTCGAAGACGACCCGAAGCTGGCATCGATCCTGGTCGGGTTCAACAGCGAAGACTCCCATAAGTAATCGTGGAGTCTCGATAAGCATTGATGATGACAACACCGGTCCATCCCTTAACGGACCAGAAAGTCTCTTTTTTTCACTGTTCATCCATTTCCCCGCCGACTTGACGGAACAGGTTGATGTACACCGAGTTGAACGTTGAACTCGGTGTGACAATATGCCCTGGGAAGAAACCAAGGAATACATCAGGAGCGGACACGAGAACACCGAAGACTACGATAAGGACTCCTTCCGCACCATCAACATCGATGAGGAGAAAGGGATCAAGGCGATTGTGGCCTGCCGGAAGGGACATTACGATGTCAAGAGATGTGACGTCGGCACCCATGTGATCAGTTACCTTTTCGCTAAAGATAAGGGATGGACCAGCGAAAAAGCGATGGAGTGGTTCCAAAAGGCGAAAAAGTGACGTGGCGTTTATATCGTCCAGCGACATTGAGAACGAGCGATTCGCCATCATGGTTGAAATATCGCTCTCGAAGATCGCGGTGATCTTGACCGTATTAGGTGCGGGACTGATGCTCGCCTACTGTGCAGTGGTTCTTGTGGGTTACTCCATTGGCTCCTACTTCTATCAGTGGGATGTCTCGCTAGGCGGTTGGTTGGCGCTAATCTGTGGCCTCATCGCGATCATGGGCGTGAGGAAGATCGATACCATACCTTGGTCGATCGTCTTGATCATAGTGGGGATCATCGGAGGGCATGGCGGCGGATTCCTCGTCGTCATCGGCGGCGTGATAGGTTTGATGCTGAACACCTATCCTAAAGGCGATTGAGCCGGGATCAAGAACTCGATCGGTGTTCTGGTAGAGATCGATGCTTTTAGAATAACTGGTCCAACAAAGACCGCAATGACAAAAATGGAAAGTTAAAGGGTTTGTTGGAAGGAAGTTCAACCGCCGCCGGAGGCGGTAATCGAACCATACCGCTCAACCTTGGCGATCTCTTCCTTCATGGCCTCGATGTCTTCCACCGTCAGCCCGCGTGTCCTTTCTTTGACGGAGAACGTCTTGTACTCCTCCGCCGAGCCCGGCTCGAGGGTCGTGGCGTCGTAGTAGAGGTTGAAGGTGTCGAGCAGAATCCACTCGACCCCGGCCTCTTGCTTGACCTCCAAGACCTTTCCGACGGTCCCGGTGTTCTTGTACCTGGCGTAGTCTCCGACGTTCATTCAGGATCACATCGGGGGTATGATGGTCGACCTCTCGCCGGCTGGCATGAACTCGCGCAGAGCGCCGCGGCCGAGCTCCTTCGTTATGTTGGCGAAGTCGAACGGGAGGTTCTTGTCAGCGAACGCGATCTTGATCAGCGGGTTGCAGGCGAAAGCGTCTCCCCTCGCAGCGTGCGGGGCGGCGGCGATTCCGGCGTAACCTGGCAGGTGACCGACGTTCATGGCGTAGTTGGGGTAGTTCGGGCCACGGAGTTCGTGCGGGAGACCCTCGTCGGACCTGTACGACAGCGAGTTGGACGCGCCGCACATATCCTGCAGGTCGTAACCGTAGAATCCGAGTCTTCCGAGCCTCTCCCTGTGCTGGAGCATGGACAGGTACCATGCGTTGACACCGGCGTTGGCGTTGGCGGTTGCCATCGCTACACCGATACCAGTTGCGGCGGCTGCAACGGTCGCTCTCTGCGAGCCACCGAAGTGGGATTCCATTGCTGCCGGGTACCTTTCGTACTGCTCCAGTGCGTAGGAGTTGATCTCGGTTCCGAGCTTGTTGACGAGGTCCATCGTCGGCTTGCTCTTGGTGAGCCCACCGTACTTGGTCTTGATCAGGTCAGCTGCCCAGTAGGTGTAGTCCTCGAGGATGTTGTCGGTGTAGGCCGCGGTTGCATATTGGGTGAAACCGACACCGCCGGACATGTACGATCCAAGGTAGATCTGGTCGAAGATGACTGCACCGAGTGCAACTACTTCGAGGGCCTGCCTGACCGGGTCGTCCGGGTACTTCCTCTGGGACTGACACATGTCTGCCAGGAATCCGAACGGAATTCCGCCCGGCTCGTTCGGGCCACGGGCCCTCCTTGCTGGCATCATGGTACCCATCTCAACGACCGACGCGTGCTTCGCGGCGTACGCGAAGTCTGCGATCGCAGCCTCACCGGCAGCCAACTTATAGCTGCTGATGAAGGACATCGAGATCTGCATTGCAGACCATCTGGACATCGTACCACCGTCACATACCCTTCCAACGATGGTCGGGCAGCGGATGACTTGCCACAGTTGCTTTCCAACGGCTTCCTTCAGCTGCTTGGCCTGGTCTGCCGGGAATTCCTTGTTGATGTCGATCCTGTACGGCTTGTCGATCTCGTCGATGAGCTCATCGTCACCGGAGAAGACCTTCACGTAGCAGTCCGCGGTCAGTGCCGGGGAACATTCTGCCATGTGCTCCTGAACGACTGCGCCACCAGGCATTGCATGGTTGACGGTCTCCAGGTAGTGGTTGATGGTCTCTGGGGTAACTTCCTTCTGCAGTCTCTTCTCGATGACGTTGTGGGCGGTGTCCAGACCGGATATTACGGTCCTCCTGATATCGTCCCACGCCTGCTGCATTGCGGCGTTGTTGACGAAGTGCAGGTCATCTGCCTCAGCATATGTGTCGGTGTGGGAGAGCTGGTACGGCATCAAGACACGCTGTCCCATCGGGACACCAATGTCCTGGTTCATCATCGGGATGCCACGTGCCTTGGCGATCTTGTTCGCCTGCTCGACCCATTCCCTCTTCCTCTTGGACTGCTTCCAGCCGCCGAAGGAGTAGTAGCTCGTGTGGACGTCAGTTGGGTCCTCTTTGAACTTCTTCTTCATGGCGGCCATGAACAGCTTTTCCTTTTCCTTTGCCATTGTTTACTCCCCCTTGACATCGAACGGCTTGTAGCCGCACAGGGTCCTCAGTGTGTGTAGCCTCAGGTTCTGGGCCATGACCTCTGGGTCAGCCCTCATGTCCACATCGTCCGCGCGGAACATCGTGGTGTGTGCCTTGAGCCACTTCTCGTCCATCGGCTTTCCGACGGAGATCGGCTTGTCCAACGGTATAGCGACCTGGTCCTTCACGTACTCGACCATTCCGGTCTTGGCGTTGAACCTGTATCTCTGCCACGCGTCGAACATGAGCCCGTTCTCGTCCAGCCTGCATGCGTGTCCGTGCACAGTTGCGCCACGGATACCAGTCCTGGCCGGGTCGAAGGTCTCGTTGTCGATGTACTCCTTTGCTACCTTTTCGAGGTCCCTCTCTCTCATTTCGATGATCTGTCTGCCGGACAGGGTACCGGTATCAATACCGCGGAGCCTGGACATGTACATCTGGGCCCTGAGGTATGGGATGGCCGGGGCGAAATATACGGAGTCAGTGAACTGGATGTATCTGATCCTGTCTCCCTTCTTCGCTCCCTCGATCGGCGTTACGATCTGTCTTATTGAGCAGTCGGGCTCTGTGCCCTCGTCCAGTGGCGGGTGGATCGACCTGTAGTCGGATCCCGGAGCCCTGTGGCCCATGATCTTCACGACGTCATCCATAGCGACATCGCGGAGCTTTTCGAGCTTCTTGCTCGGGTCGATGAACTTGCGCCTGTTCTTCGCGGGCACAGTCATACCTGGATAGAATTGTCTTTCGTACTTTGCCATGTGAATCACCTGTTCTTCTTGTAGTCGGTGACTGTTGGTCTGAATTTTGAGTACCGCCCCACTTCGAGGTTGAATCCGAAAGGCAGCAATTCCTTGCACACCTCTTCGATCTCCTCCATTGCCTTGGGAACGTTGTCGATATCATTGATCTCGACGAATATCCTGCCAACGAGCAGCCTGAGCTCGACCTCTTCCCCTCTGACAGATATTGTCTGCCTTTCGGGATGGTTGACCGGCTGTCCCTTTCCAGGACCTGCGTTCAAAACAGATGGAAGGTCTTCTCCGCTCACGGTAACGTGTCTGACGTTCGGTATCGAGTAGATCCGGTTGAGGATCTTCTCGGTGGTCTCGGCCCTTAGGAGCCTAGCCGGGAATATCAGGATCTCCGGTAACGGAACTTGCTCCGAAGCGGAAGCAGAACTCATTTTCAGGCCACCAGGTCCTTGATCTTCTTGGCCTCCTTGCCGACCACTTTCAACGGTGTCTTGAACTCAGGTATGTCACCGAAAACGTCCTTGATCAACGGGGACGTTGTCTCAGGCGAGAACATCTGGGTTCCAGCATCTAGACAGCAACCGGCTGCGATCACTGGGTTGACGAATCCCTTGGAGTGCCTGGTAACGACGTGGTTACCGTGGAACAGTCCGGGGCCGCCGCCACCATAGATCGAGTGCGAGAAGAATGACATACCGACGGACGTACCCATCGATCGGCCATAGTCCACACCGGGCAGGCTGGTCTCATGCTCAAGCAGATCATTGTAGTATAGGATGGTTGACGGGATACCTTGGGATGCCCTTGCAGCACCGATGTTGACCATTATTGCGGCGAGCATTCCTGCGGCGGCGTATGCGTTCCACAGCGGGAAGTCGTTGGTTGTGTAGGTCTTGAATCCCGACGGCAACTTCTCCTTGACCTTGATGATCTTGTCCTCGATCGCACGGCCGACGATGGACTCAACGACGGTACCGACGGTTCCGGTCTTGCCGTTGTCCTTGGTTATGCCGTATACGATGTTGTTAGCGTTCAGTCCCTGGTATGCGAGACCGAGTAGCTGCTGCCTTTCGAACGGGCCGATTGCGTCGCCCATCTCGAATGACGCGGCATGCTCGAATATCGAGGACAGTGCTGCGGCGTTCATGGCGCTCTTGCCGGTAAGGGCAACAATGTGGTTGGCCATGATGTTCCTGAGGGCGTAACCTGCTCCTTCGTTCAGCTGCGGGACATCCAGGATCGACTTCAGATTAGAGTTCTGGAAGTTGATGGTCTGTGGGTACCTTCCCCAGACGGCCGCCTTGACCATGCTCGCCTGGAACATGTCAACGTCGAACTCGTCGAGGATGACCTGTGTCACTGCTGCGGCGGCTGCGGTGAATCCGGTGGTGTACTCTACACCAGCGTCCAACCTGGCCTCCGGGACGATGACGATCATCTTCTTCCCTTCCATCAAGGTTCTGACTTCAGTGTCATCATCCTTGCTGGTCTTCAGGATATCCTTGGTCTTCTTTGCGATCTTCTCTGCGTTTGCCACAATTGCGAGGTTCATTTCCCTTCCGCGGAGAACTCCACCGCCGACATGGGCTGTCTTGAGACCCTTCTCAATAGCGCCTAGGTCGACCGCGATCGTTCTCTTAGCCAGAGAAACTGTTCGCTTTATGGCTGGGTTGTATAGAGGACTTATTGCCTCGAGGGGCACTTGCTTCTCGATAACTTTGCCCCTGTCGTCATACAAGTCCACCTTGTCCTTGTACTTTGCCATGTTTTACCTCCTTTTTAATAACTCAATTTTCACAGGAGATTTGCATCAATCCAGTGAAAATCGGCTCCCCTTGCGAGGGTATAGTATCAAGCAACACGATTTAAGCTTGATGTTGGATGGATAATCCATCCATCCTAAACGATAGTAAATGAAAAAATGCCATCCAGATGACCGAATGGCAAACTTTAACGGGGTTAATTTTTTTCGATTTTAGGCCGTTAACGATGATTTCACTTTTCACGATTTTTTTATTTTTTTGCATTTTTCGGGAAGATCGATTTTTGGATTTTTTCGATCTCTTGAAGGACGGCGATAGCATCCCTTCTTTTAAGGTCTACCGATGATTTGCCTACGAATTCGGCAAATTCTTTGAAGGTTAGGGGGTCCAAGATGTCCTTCGCCAATTCGACGGTACGGGAGAATGACCGCCTGGGATAGAATTCCGCCCGCACCTTTTCCAATATCTGGCTTGATGTATCTGCCTCAAGCACCCCTCTTTCCACAGCCAGGGCCAGTGTGGCCCGGATGTTGACCAATGGTTCCGACAGGGGGTCGTTATTCTCGGGATTGAAGACCAGCGCCACCTCGTCATCTCCCTCGATCTCCCCATTGAGGTACATTCCGTAGATCCTTCCGACCCCGACCATTCCCATGTCCCCCAGTTCGGACGCACGCAGCGCCCCCATGCTCCCGCCTCCGACCACGGTCACGCCTCTCTTCAACAAGGCGATGATCTCTCGATGGCCGACCGAACAGTCGTTCATGAAGACCCCGTCGATGATCCCCACGATGGCAACGCCTTCCTCCAGTCGGGGGAGGTCGCCTCTCTTGATCGGTGGACGAAAATCTGCGTCCAATATATTTCTGGCCTCGGCCAATGATAGGCTCATGCCTAGGAAGATGACTGGTTTCATCCCCGGGCGCTCCTTTCCGCTTCCATCAGTCGCCTCCCTACACGGTCCGAATCGATGGAGAACACTTCAAGGCCCGGGACGACCACTCGGACGACTGGAACGCCGATCTCCTTTCGGGTAAGGTCGACCGTGATGACAGATCGTAGCCCTACGACATGGATCCTGTTCACGATCCCCGTGATGTTGGCTTCAATGCTTCCCTGGTCTATGTTCTCCAGTTCATCGATGCCCATGCTCGAGGGGGCCTTTCCGAACCACAGTTGGTTCATCCGTTTTACGCGATCGTATCCAAGCTTCCTATTGCCCTCGGCCATGACCGTGTCCTCCCTGGCTCCGTGGATCTGGGTCAGCCGGCTCTGGGCCACCTCGGTCAAAGCCTTCAGGGCGGCCACCCTTGGCGATGGATGGGCCCCGATGCCGAGCGTGAGCAATCCAGCATCCTGCAGCTGCACATCATCGGCCGCCGCGGCGATCACCGGCATGCCGATGTCGCTGGTGAGGTTCTTGAGGTGCACCTCTACCCCTTTGGAGGTGAAGCGTTCGAGGGTGTCCTTCAACAGGCCCTTCTCCTCCCCTATGGTGATGTCCGAAACGACCTTTCTCTTCACCTCCGACAACGACCAGGCGTCCCTCTCCACGACCTCGCACAGTCCGTGCAACGTCGCCTCCGGGAGCGTGTTGCCTGAGGCCAACCCATTGGTGTTGGAACGGAACAGGGTCAGGTCCGCCGAGGAACTATAAGGATGGAATACGGCGCTGGCGGGGACCAATATCTCCCTGTCATCTCCTATGTCCGTTCCCTTCGACCAAGCGATGGGCATGTCCTTGAGCCTCATCTTTGTATAGATGGGGAGGATCAATTCCCGCGGATCGAGCGCATTGCCTTTGGCCAGCATGTCATCCATGAGCTCTCTGACCAGCACATCCCCGTGCATTTCCGCGCTGTATCTTTCGATCCCTTCCATTATGGCAGATATTCTCGCCTGGGTCGGGGTCAGGCCCTTCCCATTGTAGATGGATATGGCGCCAGTTTCTGCGGAAGGACGGATCGTGGAGAAAACTGGTATGCCGATCCGATCCAGCCCGGTTATGTCGGCGACACGGCTGATCCCGGCCTTCTTGATGAGGGGTTCGATGCGTGAAAGGGTCTCCTCCGGGTCCTCAGTGCGATAACCTTCCGGGCCGTCCGCGGCCACCTTCGCCCTACGGCTCATGACCGGTGGATGCACTCGCCGATTATAACGGTTATGCAGCCCTCTCCCAGACCCGTTGTCAGATCGAGGAGGTGACCTTGCTCAGCATGTCCAACTCGGCATCCGGGTTCAAGGATATCTTTTCTATGAGTATGTCCACCTCGACGTTCTGGATGCTCGCCACCTTTAGGATGCGGCTCTGTATGAGATCATAGAGGGAGTCAACGCTCTTGGTGTAGACCTCGCAGATAAGGCTGTGGTCCCCGAAGACCTTGAATATGTTCTGGATCTCGTCGAATTTCTTAAGTTCCTCGATAACTTCGGTGAGCGAAGATCCGGCCACCTCGACCCCGATGATGGCCCTCATCAGCCCCAGCTTGGTGGAATTGGTGATGAGAGTATATCCGGATATGAGGTCATCGTCCTCCATTTTCGAGATGCGGCGGGAGACTGTAGCCTTCGATATCCCCAGCTTCTCAGCGATCTTTCCCAGGCTGATCCTGGAATCCTGTTTCAGCATCTTTAGGATATTAAGGTCGATTTCGTCCATTTCCCCACCATTCTATGCAATAATCGAACTTTATTGGAACGATTTTTGTTGCATTGTTCCACAAATTGTCCTCGTGCATATAAATTGATGACGGTGAGCAAGAAAGAATAGAAAAGGAAATGAGGCGGGGCGCAACCTTATTTGCTCTTTTCCCTGGACTTGGGAATGGCTGCCGCGCTCATTTTCTCGATGGCCGCGACCAACTTCTCCAACTTGGAGGCCGGGATGCCCACCAACAACTCCTCCGGAGCCATGTCTGTGGTCTTGCGGCATCCAAAGCAGCCGAGGGAGAGATTGACATTTCCGGTCAGGTATGGAACGACCGTCGAATCGGCACAGGAGGCCTGAACGGCCGCCATTTCCACCGTAACCCTTCCGCCCTCCTGGTATGTGCTCGCCGCCGGAACGATCCAG